>JACDGP010000165.1 GCA_013821605.1 Herpetosiphonaceae bacterium | reverse complement strand
GTTGTTAACATCCTATCGCGTCCTAATGCACTATAATGAAGAATGCCATCACTGGAAGGTTTAGATATATGTATCCAAGAATCGTACATGGCGCCGTATCCCAGTGGCAAAAGTATGCCGCCCGCGCTCAGCAGGAACAGCAGGTTGGGCTGCGTGAATTGCGGATCGTGTATGGCATCTGGCTGTTCGCTTTCGCGCTCAAGCTGACCGGCTCGAGTTGGGACGTCGCCTGGCACTTCCGCTACTTACGTGAAGATTTAGCGATTCCGCATGTGGTTAATACGATCGGCCTAATGGTTGGCATGGCGGTCCTCGCCTACCAAACCGTGACCGGCTTCGCCGTAGACCGCTGGGGCTTGCGCCTGGCGCAAGCAGGTGTGGCAATCTTCCTGGTCGCGGTGCCGCTCGATGTGTTGAACCACCGTTTGTTTGGTCTGGACCTGACCTCCTTCAGTCCCACCCACATAATGCTCTACCTTGGCACAGCGATCATGCTGGTCGGTGTCATTCGGAGCTGGCTCAAGCTCGCGCCCGCCGGCTGGACCCGCCGCCTCTTCGGTCTTACCTTGTGGGGCTTTTTGCTAGAAGACGTCCTGTTTGCGCTTGGGCAGCAAGAGTATGGCCGTTTAGCAATCGCGGCCTATGATCGCGGCCAGTCAACGGCCAGCCCCGAGCTGATTGCAGCCGGCGGTGCCAACCTGCGAGCTTTTGCCCTCGGCGGTGTACCGGTGTGGGTCTATCCCGTCTGGTTGATTTTGTTCAGCGTGCTGACCCTGGCCGCTGCGCGTCAATTCCAGGGTGGACGCTGGACGGCCACGATCGTTGCTGCACTCTATCTCGGCTACCGCTACCTGGCATACCTGATTTTGACAAGCCTCAGCTTCCCGCCGTCGTTCATCCCGTTAATGCTGCTGGGTGGCGCCGTGGTGATCGATCTATCCTTCGACCGGCAATGGGGCGCACTCCTCACGACCGTGTTGTTGGTCGCTGTATATTACGCGACTGCCTGGCTGATCGGTCAGGTGACCTTGATGCCGCAGTTCCCGCTCGTGGCTGCGCCGATGGTCGCGGTTGTGTTATGGACCGGCTGGACCGGGCTCCGCTGGTGGCAGCGCACCGGGCACTTGTACCGGCCCGCGTGGTTGGCATAGAATTCAGCGAATTTTTGGTTGACATCTGCCCATTTCACCAGTAGAATAATGAGCAGTGAGCGGGAGTGGCGCAATGGTAGCGCATGTGCTTCCCAAGCACAGGGTTGCGGGTTCGAATCCCGTCTCCCGCTCCACACTTAGAGTGGTCGTCCTAGATTGGCAGCTTCCAGGCAGACAGCGTTCGCATCAGAGGAATAATCTGCGCTACTCTTCCCCAAAGTAGTCCGAATTAATCCTCTTGACGATATAACTCCCGACCTCAGTAACACCCACGCCGTAATCAATCATTAACTGCGCCAGCTGTTCTCCATCAATCAGCACAATCTTTTTCTCTATCCGCGTGATGTAGTCTTTCGCGTCCGGTGAGAAGCGTGAGGTTGTAATGAACACTCCTTTTCTTGCCTTTTGTCCCTCCAAGCTCCCAGCAAAGGCTTGAATAACTGGCCGTCCAACAGAACCTTCCCAACGCTTCGCCTGGATATAGATGGCCTCAAGACCGAGCCTATCTTCCTTAATAATTCCGTCAATACCGCCATCGCCAGTTTGTCCTACCGCTTGGCCAGCATCTTTCCTTGACCCCCCGTACCCCATAGCGACTAGCAAGTCCACAACGAGAATCTCGAAAAATCTCGGTGGACTAGCTTTAACTAGGTCAAGAATGTCCTCCGCTAAGCTCTGCCGCAGGGTCTGATAGCTTGTATCAAGAAGCTCTTGGGGCGTTTGTTGCGACGTGGCCTCGTCTACAATATCCTGCCTTTCGGATCCGACATTAGCCCGAGCAGTCGGCTGTTTGAACTCTGCGAACTCCGGGAACTGCATCAGGGACCGGATATTTATCGAAGGAGGGTTAGTTCTCAAGACCTCAAGACCGCGTTTTGTGATGCGGAACTTCGCTCTCCCTGTTGCCTCAAGGAGCGCTGCTTTCGTCAAATATGTGCGACTCCACCCAGTTCGGTTCTCGAAGCGAGACTGCCTTCCGCTTGGGAGAAGTTCTTTTCTCTCATCGTCAGTAAGTGAAAATTGCTTCGAGAGCACCGCATAGGCTTGGTCAAGCGTATGCTCTTCCTGGTCTGCTGTGAATCTCAAGAGAGGGAGCATGATCGACTGAAAATCTGGAACAGCCACTTTAGTCTCCTTTTCAGTGTGTAATGTTCGGTTGTCTAAAGGTAGAATTCGCCTTCCTATCTTCTAGGGTACTGAGTAGAGTGTATTATTGAATGGGCATAAGCGCTACTCGATCAGTTCTCCGTTACAGTAACGATTGGGGCAGCCCCAGAGCGAGGAAAGGATTTTAGTTCATGGCAACCATCACCCAGGGAGCACGAATTGGCATCTCCATCAGCGGTAATGCCACCGCGCTGCTCAGCATCATTGAAGAAGCCGAAGCCAACGGTATCGAACAACTGTGGATGACGCAGAATCCCACATCGCCCGATTCATTAACGGTGTTTGCTGCTGCAATGAGCCGGACAGATCGTGTCCGTTTTGGCACCTCCATCGTGCCGACCTATCCACGCCATCCATTGACCCTTGCTCAACAGACCGCCACGGTGGCTGCGCTCGGTCCGGATCGCCTTCGTCTTGGTGTCGGTCCAAGCCACCGTCCCGTGATCGAAGGCGTCTATGGACTACCGATGGAAGCACCCCTCGCCCACTTGAAGGAATATGTTGCTGTCCTGCGCGCCGCGCTTTGGACCGGTACAGTCGATCATCAGGGACGTTTCTTTACGGCAAAGGCGACTCTGCCCGATCCGCCGCGCATACCGATCCTGGTCTCAGCCCTTGGCTCCGGCGCGTTTCAACTGGCAGGCGAAATCGCGGATGGAGCTATTTCCTGGAATTGCCCACCATCGTATCTACTTGACGTTGCTCTACCGGCACTTCGTCATGGAGCACAGCTTGCCCAACGTCCCACGCCAGCACTCGTGGCGCATCTATGGGTAGCTCTCACTACCGACCACCAGTCTGTCCGTGCCGCCGCGCGGCAACGCCTCGCTAGCTATGCCCGTCTGCCTTTTTACGCTGATATGTTTGCAGCCGCTGGCTATCCCGTTCAGTCTAATGGGAGCGTCAGTGATGGACTGATCGACAGCTTGGTGGTCATGGGCGATGATGCCGCTATCACGGCACGGTTGAGCGAGTTGCTTGGGCAGGCCCTTGACGAACTGTTGTTGACAGTCGTCCCTATGGACGACGAGGCAGCCGCGCGTTCACGATTGTTCCGTCTGATCGGACACCTTTAGCGACTGGTCGTCCCGTATCATCTATATCCGGCTGGCCGAGGGCTACATGTCACTTTCATTACAGGTGTTGATGCCTATATTGAACTGTACTAGTCGCCATCTCGATCACCTTTGCTGCGCACGAACATATGTGTTATAATGCACCCCATTCCAGGTTGTCTTCTATAAACGCGTGTACCAGAAAAAACCGAAAAAAGTGTATCAGTACCATGTACCAAAGTTGAACGTAAATGTACCAAAGTGTACCAAAAATGAACTGGAATGTACCAGAGCAGTTGGTACATGTACCAAACTGTCCTATACGCCTGATCTGTCATTGCTCCCATTGATCCCGTTGTTAAATCGTTGTTATTGCGTTGTTTTTCCCTTGTTATTTGATCGAGAAAGCAAGGCTTTATCAAGCGTGTCACCTTGTTTCGTATTGCTCCCGAAGCCCGAAATACGCATTGCAATGCGAGAAGTGCGTCGTCCTAGATTTCTATTGCTAACAATGCGTCATGGAAAGGCCACACGATGCTGTATGAGCTACGCGATCTTCGCAGCCGAGCTGCCTCCGCCGAAAATCCGCATGCCCAGCCTGGTGCCGGCGGGACCGCCAATCACGGACGTAAAGGCGCTCCCTGCATTACGCCATTCAAACAAGGTCAGACGCATGTACTCCTCGACACTGATGGTCCGGGCATGGTCCGTCATATCTGGTGTACGCTCCCACCGGACAACGTCGACCATCTCCGCAACGTAATCCTGCGGATGTACTGGGACGGCCAGCCGCATCCAAGTGTCGCGGTCCCATTGGGCGACTTCTTCGGTGTATCTCATGGACGCCAACGCCCTACCCAGGCGGAGCTCGTCGCGATGCAGGTCGGCAAAGGATTTAACTGCTGGATCCCCATGCCCTTTCGCTCGCATGCACGTATTACCATCGAAAACGATGCCTCCAGCGATGTCGATCTCTTCTTCTATCAAGTAGACTTTACGCTCGGTGATCCTCTTGAGTCGGATACCGGCTACTTGCACGCCCAGTTTCGACGGGCAAATCCGTGCCCCATGGGCCAGGATTTCATCATTCTCGACGGCGTGGAGGGACGCGGCGTCTACCTAGGCACCGTGCTTGGCGTGCGCAGCTTGTACGAGGAAGCTTGGTGGGGCGAAGGCGAGGTCAAGTTCTACATTGATGGGGATCGCGACAACCCGACGATCTGCGGGACAGGCACCGAAGATTATATGGGCTCAGCGTGGGGTCTGGACGAAGTCACGACTCCCTACCAGGGTGCTCCACTTGTGGACCGCGAGCACGGGCTCTACTCGCTGTACCGCTTCCATGCCAAAGATCCCATCTATTTCCAGCAGAGCTTGCTGGTGACGGTCCAGCAGATCGGCTGCGGTTCGCGGGAGAAAGCCAGCGAACACTATGGTAGTGCCTTTGTAGTCCATCCGGCGGCCGGAGTTCCGCCGGAGAGTGACATCTGTTATTTCGAGCGGAGCGATGATTACGCAAGTGTGGCGTACTGGTACCAGGAGTTGCCCACGCGCCCGTTTCCTGTCTTGCCCAACCTTGCGGAGCGCATACAGAATCTAGGGGAGCCGGAGGAAATATCTGAACAAATCCCTATTCCGGGCCTCACGTTAGGGTAGCAGATCATCTGTGGGCGAACCGGGGTTCAGGCGGTTCGCCGGTAAATGTATGCGTGTCGATCAGATCTAGTGATCCCGGTCGCAGTCGCAAGGCCTGCAACAGCGACCGACGTAGACGCGACACCCGGGTCCGCACCGCCCGTGACCGCGCGTGATGATGTAGGCGAGCCACGCGGCGACCAGCCAGCCAAGCGCGCATAGCGGCTGCAAGCGCGGCTTCGACGGTGGGCAGGGCTGCTCCGTCGGTCCGCCTGTCCCGTCCGGCGATGGCTTTACCGTGTCCGGATCACCGCCTAACCCGCGTACTTTATCCTCGATCTGCTTGAGATAGCGCACGAAGATCGGATACCAGCGGTCGCCGAGGGGGATGCCTTGCGCGACATACCGCAGCACGGCGAGCTTTTGCAGCTCTTTGGGCAGCAGCGCGGTACCCAAACGCACCGGAATGGCCAGCTGGAATCCGCCCAGAATTTTGTGGTTGTAACCGGCATATTGATGCACGTCGACGGTGAAGAACTGGCCGTCCTTGATGCCTTGCGGCAACTCAAGTGTTAGCAACCCCGCCAGATTCTTGCCGCGCCCACCCGGTAGTGGAAGATAGCTGATGTCGGCGACCTTGCAGCTCAGGGTATGCTGATTGACTTTCTCCAACCCTGCCGGTCGCTGGCGCAGGTTCGCCATGGCCACAATCTGGTCGCTTTCTACCTCAGGCAGGTAGATCGTAGCGCGTGTGTCACGCGGCAGATTGTTCCAAGTGATCATGAGTTCGTCGAAGCCCCAGGCGCGCTCATTGGCGGCGGCGACCAGCACGGCATCCTGGAGCAAGCGCCCGGTCGAGGGTTTGACCATGAAGGTGTGCTGGACAGTGTGGGTCGCCGGACCGCCGGGGTTGTCCGATTCGATGATCGCCAGGTTGCGTTGCGCGAGCCGATCACTTGACGATGGCGTCGCGCCGGCCGGAATCGGATCGGTTCCATCGGGCTGGAAGAAGATTTCTGCCACGAGGCATTGGTGATGGCCACGGATCAGTTGCATAATCGGCAGGCGGCCGCTGAAGTGGCCGTCGCCGGACGGATGCAGTGGGAACTGCGGAGCGGTCTGGTTGAAGTCGAGCCAGCAGCCGAAATACCAGTCCGACTCTTGCCCCACGGCGGCATTGATCGTATGCCGGTTGGTCGTGTCGGGCTGGCTGCTCATGTCCTGGGTGGTGGAATCGATGCGCGGCTCGGCGAAGAAAGGAATGGCTGCGATCTCGTCACCCTGCATGCCCAGCAGCGGGATCGCGTTGTCACCTACGCCGGCGCGCCGGTAGTTGGTGTTCGTGTTGTAGTCCAGTGCTGAGACCAGCGTGCTGAAAGCGCGGAAGAAGACCTTAACGTTGGTCGCCGGCACTGCGTTGGCGCGGTAACGCACCTTCGCTACGGCGTAGTTATACACCCGCTGCCCGTTCACACTGCGTGACAGTTCGAGCGCGCTCGTCTGCTGATCCTCAGAGATATCCCTGAACGGATGGAACTCGTCGTTGGGCTGGCTGTTGAAGGTCGTGAGCAGGTCTTGGATGAAGTGGTAGGGCGCCGCGCTGTCGGCGCTCTGGTCGTGCTGCTGGACCCCGGCGCGCACCATCCCCGGGCGCATCTGGAAGACGCGCAGATCGGTGCTGAGCCAGGAGACCGGGCCGTCGAGCAGGTAGGGATTGGGCTGCTTGATCAGATGCAGCCGCGCGTCGGCGCTTTGGGCGCCCCCGGTCGCCCGCAGGTTGACGTCGCGTGTTTCGGCGAAGGTGTTGAAGATCGTCGCGTCGGCGAAATGCAGGTCGAAGGTGAAGGTGATACGCTGCGGCACGTCCAGCGCCCGCGCCGGATCTTCGAAGTCGACCTGCCGGTAGCTCGCGGAGAGCCCAGGCACGACCGCGCCACCCGCCGTGTCGAAGGTGAAGCCCAGCGCCGGAGGTGCTACGGGCGAACCCAGCTCTTGGGGTGCGAAACCGTCGTAGATCACATACAGCGCCCGCGGATAGTTGGGCGTCGCTTCGACTTCGTAGGACGAAAAGACGTCACGGTCGGTGACGATGAAGCTCGTATGGGGCGCGATATCGTAGCTGGGCGGTAGGATCACGGAAGCGTCCTTCGCCGTCTTGGGGTCGATCTGACCACCCGCCGCCGTCCAAGGCGATAGACCGGCGGAGCCAGCCCAGGGTTCCATCGGGCTGTTGATCGTCGCGGCCGAGCCTTGATTGCCGTAGCTCTGATTAGGGTCCAGACGCCATGGGTTGTGGGGGTCGCGCTGCCACATCGCCCACAAGCGGTCAACGTTTGAATGCAGCAGGAAGACGAACGGATCATGGAACGAGTAGTGCGCGTCGCCGATGGTGCCCCGGATATATCCGCTGTGAATGTAGTTATGCACGCCCTGCAGCACGTCGTCGAAGCGGCCGAATTGTTGGTCGGCCGGCAGCGCGTCGGCCGCAGCTAGCACGTCGTGATCGGTAGCGGCCGCGTTATTGAAGTTGACAACCTGATCCAGATCGGCCGTCATCGCTGGACCGCCCGCTGGTAAGTCGCGCCAGATCACGGTGTGGCCGTTGCCGAGCTCAGCATCTTCGGTCGACTCGAAGTCGGTGAAGGGCGCTCCGGCGTCGCCCTGGTCGTGGCCCATGAACTGGTCGGTGAAGAGATTGACCACGCCGCCGGCGCCATCCGGTGTCGCACGTGGATCGGTCGTCCAATCCCAGTAGTGCAGCGAGAGCTGCGGATCGACCTGGCGCAGCAGCACTTCTAGCCGGTTGCACAGTTCGCGATGCCAGGCTAAAAACGCTGGCCCACCATGCACATCCTGGCCGGCGGTATGCGCTGCCTTATGAACCTGTTCCTGCTTATCCCAGTAAGTCACCCCATCGGGGTAGAGTACGCTGGGGTCCATCTGATTGTCGAGCTTGCGGAACGCGTCTCTGAGCCGGTTGCGCTCCTCTGCGGTGATCGTCGCTACATTCCTACGGATACCGTCGCCTATCGTCATGGTGCGCATTCTCCTGTTGCTGTCGCCCTTACTGGGTGGCTACCTAGATCAATGCGCCCCACGACGAAATATCAATAAAGGCGAAGCGAGTATAATCACTGCGCAGATCCAGACGTAAAGGGGCAAGCACTTGAATGTTTTAGTGACAGGCGGAGCCGGCTATATCGGCTCACAAACCGTGCATGCGCTACGCGCCGGGGGACACCGGGTCGTGGTGTTAGATACAATGGAATTTGGCCAACGTGCGGCGATCGCTGATACGCAACTTGTCGTCGGCAACGTTGCGGATACCGTGCTGGTCGAGCGCGTGTTGCGTGATGAGCGGCTCGATGCAGTGATCCATTTCGCTGCCTACAAAGCACCGGGCGAGTCAATGGAGCAGCCCGAGCGTTATTTTGCCAACAATGTCAGTGGAACCCTTGGCTTGTTGACCGGTATGCTCAAGGCGAATGTGAAGCGCCTCGTCTTCTCTTCCAGCTGCGCGGTCTACGGGACGCCCAGCCAACTGCCTGTTAGCGAGCAGAATGCGCTCCATCCCGAAAGTCCGTATGGCGAGACGAAGTTAATGGTCGAGGAGATGTTGAAGTGGTTTGACGTCTGCCATGGCCTGCGCTCCGTCGCCTTGCGCTACTTCAATGCTGCCGGCGCGGCCCTGGATGGCTCAAACGGCGAGGATTGGACCTATACGCTCAATTTGATACCGCTGGTCATGAAGGCTGCACTTGGCAAAGGACCGGCGATCAAGGTCTTTGGCACCGACTATCCCACACCAGATGGCACGGCCGTCCGTGATTATATTCATGTGCTTGACTTGGCCGACGCCCATATCAAGGCCTTGGAGTACCTTGAGCGCGAACAAACCTCAAATATTTTCAATCTCGGCACCGGCACCGGCAGCTCAGTCAAGCAGGTGGTCGATCTGACGAAGCAGGTGAGTGGTATCGATTTTCCGGTTGAATACGCGCCCCGGCGACCGGGTGATCCGATTGCGGTGTGGGCCGACAATACCAAAGTGCGTACGGTGCTTGGCTGGCAACCAAAGTACAACTTGCACGAGATTATTGATAGTGCCTGGCGCTGGCACAGCACCCATCCCGAAGGTTTCGGCAAATAACACGGACTGAGGACTGAGTAGCCGGCACCGACCGTTACTCAGTCCTCACGCCACGATTCCCTCGGCCACCAATAGCTCGGCGTTTAAGATCGCACCGCCGGCGGCACCCCGGATCGTGTTATGCGAGAGTGTCACAAACTTGAGATCGAAGAGCGGGCAGGGCCGCAGCCGCCCGACGGTAGTACCCATCCCACCATACAGATCCCGATCACGCCGCGGCTGCGGGCGGTCTTGTTCGGTGCGCAGTGACAACGGCTCTGGCGGTGCAGTCGGCAGACCCTGCACCACCGCCGGGCCCCGAAATTCGCGCAGCACCTCGGCGGCAGCTTCCACGCTTGCATGCTGCTTCAAGCCCACCGATACGACTGCCGTGTGTCCGTCGATGACCGGCACGCGCGTGACATTGGCGCTCAAGGTGATGGGAGCAAAGCCGATGCCCTCGCCGTTATAGCTGCCCAGGATCTTGCATGACTCCGTCTCAAGCTTGTGCTCTTCGCCACCATTGGCGATGTTGGGAATGATGTTATCGAGGATGTCAAGCGAGGCTACGCCCGGATAGCCGGCACCTGAGATCGCCTGTAGCGTTGTCACGATCACCTTCTCAACGCCGAAGGCCTGGTGGAGTGGCTTGAGCGGCATGACGAGCGTCGCGGTTGCACAATTCGCGTTAGCCACGATACAACCGCGCCAACCCAACTTGCTCCGTTGCTGCTCGACCAGCTGGATATGGTCGGCATTAACCTCGGGAACCAGCAGCGGCACCTGCTCATGCATGCGGAACGGCGAGGCATTCGTGCAGACCGCCACACCGGCTGTAGCCCAGCGTGTCTCTGCCTCACGGGCATGCTCGGTGGGCAGCGCCGAAAAAGCGACCGGCACGTCGGCTACGGTCTCCGTGGGCTGGACGACCAGATCCGCCACTGCAGCTGGCGGTGCCCTGTCCAAGACCCAATGGACAACATCCCCATAGCGTCGCCCAATCGAGCGCTCCGAGCCGGTAAGCACCGCAATCTCAAACCATGGGTGGTTCGCGAGGAGCGTGATGAACCTTTGGCCAACCGCGCCCGTGGCACCCAAAATGGCGACCGGCAATTTGTGAGAAGGAGCCATAGGTGTTCCCTTTGCCTGTGAATCAGGCCGCTAGTACCGTGAGTTGGTGCGCTGCCCGGACGGCATTGTCGGCATCGGCTGCATCAACGACTAGACTGATCGAGCATTCCGACGAGCCTAGTGCGATCGCGTGAATGTTAATACCCGCTTCGCCCAGCACTGTGAAGATCCGGCCGGCCACGCCCGGTGTACCCCGTAAGCCGGCCCCTACGACCGTCAAAATAACCGTGTTATCGTCGACGCCCACGCCGTCGATATCACGGCGCTCAAGCTCAGAACCCAGCTCATCGCGTAATGCTGCCACCACCGCAGGTGTAATGGCCGTCGGCAGCGCGAAGCAGATACTTTGCTCCGAGGAGGCCTGCGAGATCATCAGGACGCTGGCGTTCACCTGGGCGACCGCGCCAAAGGTGCGTGCCGCAATTCCAGGCACGCCCAGCATACCCCGGCCGGCGACCGTCACCAATGAAAGACCACGAATCGCGGTAACGGCCTTAATGGTACCCGGCACCGGCGTTGCTTTCGGCACGATCACGCTACCGGGATAGCTCGGGTTGAAGGTGTTTTTGAAGCGTACGGCGATCCCACGATCAACCAGTGGTTGGATCGCTTTAGGATGGAGCACCTTGGCACCAAAGTAGGCCAGCTCGCTGATTTCGTCATACGACAAGAGTGGTAATACCCGTGCATCGGGGACCAGCTGCGGATCGCCCGTCATAACCCCATCGACCTCTTTATAAAACACGACCTCATCGGCTTCCAGGGCAGCACCGATAATCGCTGCGCTATAGTCACTGCCACCACGACCCAACGTTGTGGTAACGCCGGCCGGGGTCGCGCCCAAAAAGCCCGTCACGACCGGCACAAGCTTGCGCTCCAGTAGAGGGCGCAACCGCTGGTCGGCCCGTATTTTGGTCAACGCTAGGTCGGGCGTCGCATCGCCAAAGCGATCATTGGTCACGATGACTTCGGCCGCATCCACAGCACTGGCCGGTACACCTGCCGCCCGTAGCGCTGCCGCAACCTGCGGTGCGTTCAAGCGCTCACCTAAGGAAGAGATCATATCAAGGGCACGCGGCGTAAGCTCGCCTAGCACATGAATACCATGACACAGCGTCCGAAACTCTTTGAGGTAGCCACGGATCCGGGCAGTCACAGTCTCCCGTTCGCGCTCGTCGGGCACCAGCTCGATCACGCTGGCGGTATGGCGCGCTTCCAGTTCTGTAGCCAGTTGGCCGAAGGTTGTGCCGTCGCCGCTGGCAGCCGTATACGCGCCGCGTAGCAGCGTGTCGGTCACCCCGCTCATCGCCGAGACGACCAGTACCAGTTCGGCTTCGGCCCGTGCCACTCGCACAATCTCAGTCGTTGCTCGAATCGCTGCTACGCTGCCAACCGACGTGCCACCAAATTTGAGAACATGTAAGGCCATTGAGTCCTCATACACAAAA
>JACDGP010000164.1 GCA_013821605.1 Herpetosiphonaceae bacterium | reverse complement strand
GGGCTCGTGTCTCACCTATACTAACACAGTGGGCTTCACCCTGCGACCACTGCCCGGCAGCGTCTACCCCCATTGAAACGTCCGTCGATCCAATACTCCCAACCGCCCGTCCATCCTTGCCCGCCTCCAGTCCTGCTCCTTTTCGTCCTCAGTCGCTGGAGGAACGTGCGCTCATTCCAGCATTAGAGCAATATCGGGCGATGCATCAGCTTACCTGGAAGCAAGTTGCGAAGGAGGCTGGAATAGCTTCAAGCACACTCAGTAAGCTTCGACATGGCGAGCACATCTTGAAAGATGCGACGGTTTGGGAAATTACAACACAACTTGGGCTTCTGCTCAATGAAGATCCCAAGCAGCCGCCAATATCATTAGCGATGCTTTCAACATGGCCCACCGTTGTGCATGAGACCTTTGATAGCTGGAATTCACTATGGCGCGATCACTCTTCGATTGACGCAGGGCGTGAAGTAGCGAAAATTATACGCCATGGGCGATACGAATTGAGCTTACAGTCCTACCTTCCTCAAGGCTCCACGATGGGTAGTGACTCATCGATTCCTGGACGGTCAACCTTTTTCATGACGGTGGAGGCTGAACAGCTTGAAGGATCAGAGACAGGCGAGTGTGGACTGCTGTTCGGCGAATTAAATGATACTGAGTTTCATGTCTTTTATATTCGACCCACACGCCAGCACTTCTCGGTCGCATCAGTCAAAAATGATGGCGTCGATCTAGAGAATGATTGGCACCTCTTCTATCCCTGGCAGAAGCATTCGGCTATAAAAACCAGCGGCGTCAACCATCTGAGCGTCCTTCGCAACAACATGTCCTTTTGGTTTTATGTGAATGGGCAGGTGGTCGCTGACATTCATCCGCTCGATTTCCCAACCGATGAGCGACGTGTCGATTTAGCAATTGGCATGGGTGAAGAAGGCTATACAATCGCTGCCTATGATAACTTCATTCTGCGAGTACCTCCTGGTAGAACGAGCAGGAAACCTCGGAGTAACGCATGATTTCACCGTAGACAGCCATGCTATAATCGCGGGCACCACAAGTGGGCATTGATGCCCTACAAATTCTATGGAGATGACAGTATGCGACGCATAGTTGCTCGTCTATCCCCCTTGTTGGTCATCGGTACATGGCTGCTGATGGCCTGCGGAGCACCCACCTCCTCGACGACCGGTACCGGAGCCACGACCAGTTCAACCTCCTCCGACACGACAACCCCGGCAACCATGACCACGACCGGAGGTGGTGCGACCGCCAGTAGCGCAACCACAACTGAAGGTGGTACGACTACCAACAGCGCCACGACGACCGGCGGTACTACTGCACTCTCAGGCGATCCTGTGCCGTTGGGCGTAGCGGTTGCCGAAACCAGCAATACAGCCGCGCTCGGCCAAGAGCAGGTGATCGGGGTTACAATCGCTGAAAAGTACTTCAACGATCATGGCGGCATTAATGGACGACCGCTCAAGATTATCCGCCAGGATACGGCGGGTGACGAGAACGGCGCAATCAATGCCTTTAATGCGTTGATTAACCAAAGCAAGGTGTTGGGCATTGTCGGGCCGACGCTGTCACAACAGGCCTTTGCGGCCGATAAGATTGCGGATACCGCTAAAGTGCCGGTGGTAGGGCCATCGAACACGGCCAAGGGCATTCCACAGATTGGCCCTTACGTTGCGAGAGTGTCGGCACCGGTAGCGGTTGTCGCACCGAATGCGGTCAAGGCCGCGCTTAAGCAGAATCCCCAGATCAAAAAGGTGGCGGTGCTATTTGCCCAGAACGATGCCTTCAGCAAATCCGAGACGGGCACGTTCCAGCAGACGATCACCAAGACAGCCGGACTGCAATTGTTGCCGGTGCAGACCTTCCAAACGACCGACACCGACTTCACCTCACAGGCGACCAGCGTCCTCAATCAAAATCCTGATCTGGTCATTATCTCTGGCTTGGCGGTTGATGGTGGCAATCTTGTGAAGCAGTTACGAGAACTCGGTTATAAAGGCTTGATCATTGGCGGCAACGGCTTCAACACACCAAATATTTACCCGGTGTGTAAGGCACAATGTGATGGGCTCCTGATCGCCCAGGCCTATAGCTATGAGCTTGTCACTCCGGTGAATACTGACTTCCGCAAGAGCTATCAGGATCTACAAAAGCGGGAGCCGGGCCAACTCGCGGCGCAGGCCTTTGCCGGGGTGCAGGTCTTTGTGGAAGCGATGCGCGAGGTCGATAAGGCGACACCACTCAAGGGACTGAGCGTTGAGGCCGCCCGTACCGCGATCAATGACCAACTGCTCAAGGGTAAATACCAGACGCCGCTCGGGCCGATTTCGTTTACGCCCGAGGGCGAAGTCATACAGAATGATTTTTATGTCGCGCAGGTCAAGATGAATGCGGACGGGGCGACCGGGAAGTTCGTGTTGCTGAAGTAGCAGATGAGTCTTCCGCTCTTTTTCCAACAGTGCCTGAATGGACTGGCGATCGGGAGTGTGTATGCTATGTTTGCGGTCGGCTACACGCTCATCTTCTCGATCCTGCGGATCATTAATTTTGCACATGCGGCCATATTCACGTTGGGAGCCTACTTCACGTATGCCTTGACAGGCTCGGCCTTTGGATACAATGGGTTGCTTAAAAACTCCGCGCTGCCGATCCATCTGCCATTCCTGTTAGCAGCCGTGGTAGGCGCGATGCTGGCGGGACTGGTCGCGATCGTGATCGAGCGGCTGGCATTTCGCCCACTCCGCAACCGTGGCGCGGACCCGTTGCTGAGTCTCGTCTCAAGTCTAGGTGTCGCAGTGGTGATCGTCAACGTCATCCAGTATCTGGTCGGTGCCGAAAACTATTCCTATCCAGCACAGCCTTATGGCAACCTGCCAACGGCCATTAATTTTGGACTGGGCAGCCAGCGGATTCCGGTACGCACGGTGCAGATCGTGATCTTTGGTGTATCGGTCGTAATCATGTTGCTCCTCACCTATTGGCTGAATCGGACCAAAACAGGCAAAGCACTGCGGGCGATCGCCGAAGATGCGACAACCGCAAGTCTGCTCGGGATTAACACCGACCAGCTGATCCTTTTGACTTTTTTCTTGAGCGGTATGGTCGGCGGCTTGTCTGGAGCCTTGATCGGGTCGAGCGTGAGCATTGCCGGGCCGTACTTTGGGATCAGCTTTGGCTTACGTGGGCTGGCGGTGATCGTGCTGGGTGGACTGGGCGATATTCCGGGGGCCATCGTCGGTGGTGTGGTGCTAGGGCTGGCGGAGGCGTTTGTGCCGGTGCAGTATATCGCTTATAAAGATGCCGTTGCCTTTGCGGTGCTGTTCCTGATGCTGCTCCTCCGGCCCCAAGGTTTACTTGGCCGTGCAGAGCTGCAAAAGGTGTAGGGGGCGGAGGGAGACCCTCACCCCGGCCTTCGGCCACCGGTGGTCGCCGCTGCAAGTGTGCCGCCATAGTAATCGGCGGAGGGAGACCCTCACCCCGGCCTTCGGCCACCCCTCTCCCAGTGCGCGGGCGAGGGGACGGGGGGATGAGGACTGAGGACTGAGGGGGAGTTTGGGGATGGCGGTCTTCTTTGCGACCTATGGTTCATTGATTGTGGCGATGCTGTTGGCAGCGATGCTCGCGTTGTCGCTGTATCTGCCGTTGCTGGCTGGTCAGCTGTCGTTGGCCAGTCCGGGCTTTTATGCTTTGGGTGGGTATGTGGCGGCGATTATCTCTACCCGTGTCGTTCCATTTGATAGTGGGGCACAGGCATATATCTGGCGGATGGGGACGCACGAGGTTGCCCGGTTTTCCGGCCCGTTGTATCCGGTCAGCTTGCTTATTGTGGAGATGCTGGTAGCAGGCGTACTATCCGCAGTTCTCGCCATCGTGCTGGGATTGCCAGCGTTGCGGCTACGCGGTATTTATCTGTTGCTCGCGACAATCGCATTTGTGCAAATCTTGCAGGTCGTGACTCAAGTACTGGATTTGACGGGTGGGGCAATCGGCATCTTTAATATTCCGCAACCCTTTGCCTCACAGCTTGGTTACGCCTGGGTCGTGGTCCCTTTGTTGCTGCTCAGCGCGGGCTTCGTTTACCGGCTTGAACGTATTCGGATCGGGCGCGCCTTCACGGCGATCCGCGAAGATGAGTTGGCAGCGGCGGCGATGGGCATTAACCTGGCCTATCACAAGGTACTGGCCTTTACGATGGGTGCGGTGCTGGCCGGGATCGTCGGGGTCATTAGTGCGCATTCGATTAACACGTGGAACTCGCGGCAAGGCACCTTCGATGCCGGGATCACCTACCTAGCCTTTGTGCTGATTGGGGGCTCACGGACCTTTCTTGGGCCAATCATCGGCGGCATTGTGCTGTATGCCCTACCGGAAGTGCTACGTGGCCTTGCGGCGATACCGGGACTACCCCTTGCGCTAGCCCAACTGCTCAAGGATGGCCGGCTGATTATGTATGGCTTGCTCCTCGTACTCGGAACGATCTTTTTCCCACAGGGTTTGATCCGGCCCAACCTGTTCAGACACCGCACAGTTGAGGCTACACCACGGAAAATAGAACAACAGTGACCGCACAAGCTGCTGCCGAACAAGCTGCGCAGGTCGGGCCAGCGCGCTCGGTCGTACTGCAAGCAGAGCGCTTAACACGCCGTTTCGGCGGGCTGCTTGCGGTCAATAGTGTCTCATTCGACGTTGAGGAAGGTGAAATCTTCGGGCTGATAGGGCCGAACGGGGCCGGCAAAACGACGCTCTTTAACATGATCACGGGCCTGCAGCGGCTGTCTAGCGGGAGTGTACGTTATCGTGGTAGTGAGATTAGTAAACTACGACCTGACCAGATCGCGCGGCGGGGCATCGCACGAACCTTCCAAAATATTCGCTTGTTCGGCAACTTGTCGGCACTCGAGAATGTGATGATCGCCCAACACGTCCATTTACGGAGCGGCGTGCTCGGCGGTGTCCTTGGTTTGCCACTGTCCCGCCGCGAAGAACAGCACGCACCTGAACGGGCATGCGAACTCCTCGACCTCGTGGGGCTGCTTGGTCGGGCATACCAGGAGGCCCGTACCCTTCCGTATGGTGATCAGCGGCGGTTGGAGATCGCGCGGGCGTTGGCGCTGGAGCCTACCCTGTTGCTGCTAGACGAGCCGGCCGCTGGCATGAATCCTAACGAAAAGCATGACCTCAGTACCTTCATTCGCGGGCTCCATGATCGCTTCAAGCTGACCGTGCTACTGATCGAGCATCATGTGCCGCTCGTGCTGGGCTTATGCGACCGCATCGCCGTGTTGAACTTCGGGCAACTGATCGCACTCGGTGCACCGGAGCAGGTACGGCAGGACCCGGCAGTGATCGATGCTTACCTGGGCGCGGAGTGAGGGATGAGGGATGAGGGATGAGGGATGAGGGATGAGGGATGAGGGATGAGGGATGAGGACGGTGCAGCCACTGCTTGATATTCAGAAGCTGTTTGTTAACTACGATGGTATCCAGGCGTTGGAAGATGTTACACTCGCGGTCTATCCGGGCGAGATTGTGACCTTGATTGGGGCCAATGGAGCCGGTAAATCAACGACCCTTCGCTCGATCTCACGTTTGATCAAGCCCCATAGTGGCGAGATGCTGTACGGCGGACGTTCACTGAGCCATTTACGAGCCCACGAGGTGGTGCGGCTTGGGATTGCGCAGGTACCTGAAGGGCGGCGGGTACTGACACGTCAAAGTGTTTTCGACAACCTCCTGCTAGGAGCCTATACGCGCAACGACACGCATGCGATTGCCGAAGATATCGACCGTCATTTTACAACCTTTCCGCGTCTGGCGGAGCGCCGTAACCAACTTGCCGGAACTCTGAGCGGCGGCGAGCAGCAAATGCTGGCGATTGCACGCGCATTGATGAGCCGGCCCAAACTGCTCCTACTCGACGAACCGAGCTTGGGCCTGGCACCGATCATGGTGCAAGAAATCTTCACGATCATTCAGCGGCTGCATGCCAGTGGCGTGACGATCCTGCTGGTCGAGCAAAACGCCACGTTAGCACTCAAGTATGCTGACAGAGGATATGTACTGGAGGCGGGACGCATTACGATGAGTGGCCCTGCCAGCAGCTTGTTGACGGACGAGCGAGTCAAGCAGGCGTATTTGGGATGAGCCTTAACCTCAAGGTATACTACAAGTTGCCATCTATAGTTTGGGACAAGCGTATGCTGAAGCTACGAACGACACATGCAGTCTACAAGGATGGAAAACTCGTTTTTAGCGACGAGAGTGTTCTGCCAGCGAATGATACGGAAGTAGTGGTTACCTTTCTCAGTGAGGATGATCCATCAGAATCAGGGACCTGGCTTACCGCAATCCAGGCATTACGCGGGCACGGGAAGGGCGAAGCCCTAGGAGCAGCGCTTTTACGATCACGGCGCGAAGATCGAGAGTGCGATGAGCGAGGCCGTGGACATCTACCTGTTTGATACATCTGCCTGGCTCACCTTGATTGAGGACGAACAGGGTGCAGATACTGTACAAAACCTGTTGGTACAGGCAGGGCAAGGCACAGTGCTCGTCCTTACTTCTTTCAAGAGCTTTATGGAAGTATATTACATAAGTCTTCAGGAAGGTGGAGAAGCTGTAGCACAGGAACGATTACGATTGATGTCTATCCTTCCGGTTACACGTGTTGAGTCGAACGATCAATCAGGACTGCTTGCCGCAGAATTCAAAGCACAACATCGTCTGTCAGTTGCAGATGCGTGGATTGCAGGATTGGCACAAGAACGTGGCGCTATCCTGGTGCATAAAGACCCCGAGTTTGAGCAGGTTGAGTCCGGCGTTAAGGTTTTAAAGTTGCCTTACAAGTAATTTACTTACCGCTCGTTGCCGTGCTTGAAATTGCCGGTGAGCTTGGCTATCAAAAGCTGTGCTTGATGGGGATCAGCGTCTGCTACCTCGCGCATAAATTTGCTCACGGCTGGATCTTTCAGGATCATGATCTGTTTGCCACGCCAAAAGATAAACACCTTACGATCTTTGCTCACGCGGTACGAAAACAGCTCATCATCGAGTTTATGGCGCTGATCAATTGGCATGATGAACAAGTCTCCTAGCTGTGCAACAATTGCAACTCCACAGCATCCAATCCGGGAGTGTGCTACACTCGCCAACTAACGTAGGCTACTTTAGCACAGTCGAACTGAAGGAGCGATATGATTGCGTGTCCAGCCTGTGGCTATGAAAATGCAGCATCATCTCATTTTTGCCGGCACTGTGGGGCCACACTTCAACAACCGTCCCCCGCTCCGGCAGCAACCCCGCCTTCAACGACCCTTGCTCCAACCCCAACTGCGATGCCAGCAGTCTCAGCTATGCCCATTCCAGCGGCTGATGCCGAGCTGCAGGCGCAGTTAATTACCACACCGGCAGCGGTGGGCGAGGGAGTACCCACGCCACTCGATACTGCCGAACCGCCGGCTCATCCAACACAACCATTGGTTGCACCGCCTGAGCTGGAGCACGGTGATCAGGTGCTCGTGCCAGGGACGAAAGTTGGCGAGTATACGATCATCGAGCTGCGCGAGGAGCAGGCAGGTCAACGGGTCTACCGAGCGGAGGCACCCGCGAACGTGTGCCAGCAGTGTGGCACACGCTCGAATGAGCCGGGTGCACACTTTTGCGAAGAGTGTGGTGCCGAGCTATTACCGCACGACGTGCTCTTGTACGAGCGAGCGAGCTCGAACAGCGCCGAGACGAGTGGTCCTTGGCGCTTAATCGATCTGCCCGATGAGCCGGTGCGATCACTGCTGCCCCCAGCAACCGTCTTTGAAGCCAACGGCCGCCGCTACCTGGTAGCGGAAGAACATGTTCCGGGTTACCAGTCATTGGCCGAGCTTTTGGCGTCGCGCGGCGAAACGCCGCAACAGCCCGCCGCGCTTGACGAAAATGATGCGCTGCCACTGGCACTCCAACTAGCGCATTTGATTGAATTTTTACATCGCAATGAGACCGCCTTGGGTGACTTATCGTTGGCACAACTCCTGATCGGACCAAAGCAAGTGTTGCGGCTGCGTGATGCCACCGATCTGCAGTCCTTGAATGAGGAGCGGCGTAAAGCGGATCTCACGCAGTTAGCCCGTACGCTGGAAGATTTGACACGGACGCCGCGACCGACTATAAGGCTTGATGCTGAGGCGGTCGACGCTCCACCCAGACCGAGCTTGGACAACGTCATCAGCCAGGGACGGATGGGTGCGTTGCCCGACGCAGCGGCATGGGTTACAGCCCTGGAAGCTGTAGCGACCAGCCATCAAGCTGTGCAGGCCTTGCAGACTCAGGTGGGAGCGCGCACCGATGTTGGTATGCATCGCGAACTCAACGAAGACTCATTATTGGTGGAAGAAGCACGCCTGGGACTGACCGACCAGCTCGTGAATGCTGGGGTGTATGTGGTAGCCGATGGAATGGGCGGCCACGAGTCAGGTGAAGTCGCATCGCGACTGGCAGTGCTGGCAATTTCACAAACCGTCTCAGCACAGCTGGCCCAGCTGGCTGCGGATACCACCGGTGGCGTAACGGACGATAAGCTCAACGATATCGTGCTGAAGGCAGCCGAGGCTGCAAACCAGGCCGTCTTCCAGGAATCGCAACGCCGTCATAATGATATGGGTACGACGTTGACCTTTGCTCTGGTTGTCGGCGACCGCTGCATGATCGGCAACGTCGGCGACTCGCGGACCTACTTGCTCCACGAAGGCAAGCTGCAACGCATTACCAAGGATCATTCACTGGTGATGCGGCTGGTTGAGGTAGGCCAGATTAGCGAAGATGAGATTTATACTCACCCACATCGCAACGCGATCCTGCGCTCCCTAGGCGAAAAGCTCCAGGTCGAGGTCGATACCTTTCCACTACGTCTCCAACCGGGCGACGCCTTGCTGATGTGCTCGGACGGCGAGTGGGAGATGGTGCGTAACCCACGCATTAACGAAGTCTTGACCGCCACGGCTGACCCACAAGCAGCCGTTGAGCAACTGATTGCCGAAGCGAACCAAAATGGTGGGGAAGATAATATTACAGCGGTACTGGTGCGCTTTGCACCAGTCGCTAAGCGCGTCGCAAGCGCCTAATTATATTGATTGATGATGCATGCTTAAGGAGTACATATGGCCAACGATATGACGCTTACCATCAACTGGGCGCGCTCGCCGCTACCCGCGAATACGGCGCAGGTCGGCTACTTGCTGATCGAAGCACGACCGGCGATGGTAGCAGCCGCGCACCCCACTGCGATCAATTTCTGCATGGTGCTCGATCGTTCGGGCTCGATGGATGGAGCCAAAATGGATAACCTCAAAAAGGCCGTCCAGACCGTCATCGAGACGCTTAGTCCCCAGGATACCGTCGCGGTCGTAGTCTTTGATGAGACCGCCGAAACGATTGTACCGGCGACACTCGCCGATAATAAAGTGGCGCTTAGTAACCGCGTAGAAGCCATTAGGGTGCAGGGTGGCACTGCCATGTCGACCGGTTTGGAGGCGGGGCTCGAAGAGATTCGTAAGCACCTGGCACCCGACCGGCCCAGCACCTTGTTGCTCTTGACCGATGGTCAAACCTGGGGTGACGAAGATCGCTGTCGAGAACTGGCCAATGAGCTAGCTCAAGCCAGCGTGCGTGTAACCGCGCTCGGGCTAGGCGATGAATGGAACGAAAAATTGCTGGATGATCTGGCTGCCGCGACCAAAGGTACGTCAGATTATATCGCTGACCCGAGCAAAATCGGCTCGTATTTTCAGGCCGCTACGACAGCCGCTCAAAGTACCAGTGTACGTAATGCCCGGCTCACATTACGCTTGGCCAAAGGTGTGCAGCCCCGCGCGGTTTATCGCGTCACGCCGTTGATCGCGAATCTGGGCTATAAGCCGATCAGCGACCGCGAGATGAACGTCGATATGGGCGATATTCAAAGCAACGTGGGTGGCTCAGTGCTGGCGGAGGTTATGCTCCCAGCACAGGGTGCAGGCCAATATCGCGTTGCCCAGGCCGAACTTGTTTATGATGTGCCACAGGCGCAACAGGTTGATGAGCGCGTACGCATGGATGCTATGCTTGAGTTCACGGCCGATGCCGCTGCCAGTAAGGCTGACCCACGCATCATGAATCTGGTTGAGCGAGTAACAGCCTTTAAGCTCCAAACCCGCGCACTCGACGAGGCAGCAGCCGGTAATATGGTGGGCGCGACGCAAAAGCTGCGTTCGGCTGCGACCCGTTTGCTTGACATGGGGGAGCTTGAGCTCGCGGAAACAATGAACCGAGCCGCAGATACGATGACGAGCGGCAGTGGTCCTTCGGCGGCCGACCAAAAGCAAATCACGTATGCGACGCGCCGCCTCACCCTCAGCGAACTAACGGGTGGAGACAAGGCGGATGCGACGAATAAGAGCTAGGGAGAGAATTCGTGGGCATTGGGCTTGCCTTTAGCACCTTGCGCCGGACGTTGCGACATGGATGGGATGGGCTCATTACCTTGGCGTTGAGCGGTTTGATCTGGTATGTTGGCGCGATTCTGATTATCCCGCTTGGAACAGTGACTGCCGGCCTTCACCGTGTTGCCCAACCGCTCAGCGAGGAACGGGCCAGCAACTGGCATACGATGCTTGAGCATCTGCGCGACGACCTGCGTTGGTCAACGCTGTTGATCTGGTCGCTCGTGGCCGGCTTTTTGTTCCTGAGCTACAATTTGGTGTTTTATAGCAACAGCGGCTCCCAATACCTGCGCTATCTCGCCGTAACGATTTTTGTGTTTGTGCTGATCTGGCTCGCAGTCATGCTGGTAGCCTTTCCGATGGCACTCCGCCAGGAAGATCGTGCCCTGCGCCAGACACTGCGTAATAGCATCGTCCTGGTCTTCTCGTCGTTGCCCAGCATGCTGGTCTCCTTGCTGCTGTTGGGCATTACAACGGCTTTACTGCTGGCCCTACCACCACTGTTCGTGCTGATACCGGGCTGGGTTGCCTTATGGGGCGAAGAACAAACGCGCTTGTTGTTGGTTCGTGCAGGGTACCTTACCCCGGATGAGTTTGCTGATCGTCCTCGCGCTGGTCGTGGGTAAAGGTAGCTGTCCCATACTTTAGGAGTGGTAGTGTTTGGATAGACACCGCTCTGTAATCCCCTACAAGTCTGCTAAACCTGCTGTTGACAGTTTGTAGAACTCCATGATATGCTTACAAATAATGGAAGCGGTTCCATGTCACGTAGATGCTGTACTGGTATGCTAGTTGCTACCAACTACGGACTTAAGTGACCTACTGCTGGAAAAGTATCACACTGGAGGACAAACGAAGTGGTGAATCGGCTGTCACACTGATGTGATTCTTACTCTGCGGTTTGTTATTTGTGCCATGATGGCAAAGGAGAGACCATGGGACACAGACGAGGATTTGCTGGGATTCTAGTAGTAGCCTTCCTGGTGCCGATGTTGGCCGCCTGCGGCGGATCGAACGGCGCAACCGGTGGAGCGACGCCTGCTGCTGGGGGTGGAGCAACGACAAGTGCTACGAGTAGTGGTGGTGCTGCAACCACAGCTGGTACAACTGCTGCAGACACGACCACTGCAATGAGCGGCGCTACGATGAGCGGCACGATGGCTGCCGACACCAGCACTGCAATGAGCGGCGCCACGATGAGCGGCACGATGGCTGCCGACACCAGCACTGCAATGAGCGGCGCCACGATGAGCGGCACGATGGCTGCCGACACCAGCAC
>JACDGP010000255.1 GCA_013821605.1 Herpetosiphonaceae bacterium | reverse complement strand
GGCTGGAAGCTTTCGCCTTCCATCGTGATCGCGCCCGGTGAGTGCCGAGAACTGGCCAACATCGCGGGCCCCGGTGCGCTGCAACAAATCTGGATGACGCCCACCGGCAACCTGCGCTATAGTATTCTGCGTTTCTACTGGGATAGCGCCGCGCAGCCTTCCGTCGAATGCCCGGTTGGTGACTTTTTTGCCTCGGGGTGGGGCCGCTATGCCCAGATTAGCTCGCTGGCGGTGTGCGTTAATCCCGGCGCGCGTCCTGGTAGTGGCCTGAATTGCTATTGGGAAATGCCCTTCCGCCAGCACTGCCGTATCACGCTCACCAACATCGCCGACGAGCCGATGACCGTGTATTACCAGATCAACTACACGTTGACCGATGTTCCAGAGGATACGGCATATTTTCACGCGCAGTTTCGCCGCACCAACCCCCTGCCGTACAAGGAGGTCTATACCATCCTCGACGGCGTTAGCGGACAGGGTCAATATGTTGGTACCTATATGGCTTGGGGCGTCAACAACACCGGCTGGTGGGGTGAGGGCGAGATCAAGTTCTTCATGGATGGTGATCGGGACTTTCCAACAATTTGTGGCACCGGCACCGAGGACTATTTCTGCGGCGCCTACAACTTCGATGTCGGTGAGGGACAGGGGGGCTATCATGAGTTCACGACACCCTACTCGGGGTTAGCGCAGGTAATTCGTCCAGACGGGACCTATGTCTCGCAAACCCGCTTCGGGTTGTATCGCTGGCACATCATGGATCCCATTCGCTTCGAGCAGGATCTGCGGGTGACGATCCAGGCATTAGGCTGGCGCAGTGAGCACCGCTACCTGCCGCTGCAGGACGACATCGCCTCGGTAGCCTACTGGTATCAGACCTTGCCAACAGCACCCTTTCCGGCGTTGCCTGACCGCGACTATCTTGAGGTTGTATGAGAGCTACCGTACACAAGACGCGCTTGACAAGGCTTGCTTTGTCCTGTACGTTGGCGTCCGCTACCCACACATTCAGATAGTGTCTTTCCCTGCGGTTTCTTTTTTCGCGATACATGGCTTCAAGGAGGCAGATCCATGACAAAATCAGAACGGCAACCTTCGCGACGGGACTTCCTCAAATTGACGGGCTTCGGCAGTGCCGCTGCACTGCTTGCCGCATGTGGTGCAGCACCTGCTACTTCATCATCCGGGGCTACGAGCACGGCTGCCGCTATCGGGGGACCACCTGCCGCCGACACAACCGCGACGCTTACCATCTTCGACTTTGGCGGTGACGCCGAGAAGAAAATCTACGGCGAGGCTGAGGCGCGCTTCAAAAAGCGCTATCCCAATGTCACCATCACCGATAATTTCACCCCGGTAGATACCTGGTCCGGCTATGCTGACAAGATTACAACACAGATCGCCGGCGGCCAAGTGCCGGACATCATCAATGTTGCGATCGAAGGAACGCGCCTGCTGGTCAAGCGCGGTCTGCTGGCCTCCATCGACGAACTGGTGTCACAGGACGGCAAAGATCTGATCGCTGACGTCGCCAAGCCTTTGATCGATGCATTCACGGTCGATGGCAAGTTATGGCAAGTACCACATTCGTGGAACAACATGGTGATCTATTACAACACCAAAATGTTCCAGGCTGCCAAGATCGATCCGCCCAAGGCCGACTGGACCTGGGATCAGTTTCTAGAAATTGCCAAAAAGCTCACAACCGGGAGCGGCGGCAATCAAGTCTTTGGCTTTGCAATTCCCAACTTCAACTTTGGCTTGCAGCCCTGGTTCCTTACCAACGGCACGACAGCACTAACGCCTGATTGGACGCAATCCAACTTGAATGATCCAAAAGCGATCGAGGCGATGACGTTTGTCCACGATTTGGTACATGTGCATAAGGTTTCGCCGGCAGTCGAGGGTACCGATGCAGTGAACTTGCTGGCGACCGGTAAAGTGGCGATGGCCGGCTTCGGTCACTGGCCCATTCAAAACTTCATTGCCAGCAAATTCCTCGATTTCGATGTGCAATACTGGCCACGGAAGACCACGGCGACCTCGGTGTATGGGGTCGGCGGATTTGCCATTGGCAAAGACAGCAAGAACAAAGCCTTAGCCTGGGAGCTGATCAAGGAATTGAGCGGCACCCAAACCAGTCAGGGAATTGCGGATGCCGGCGCGGCTATTCCCGCCCGCCGCTCGATTGCAAACACGCCCGGCTTCCTTAAGTTCCCGTCAAACTCCAAAATTTACTATGAGAGTCTGAACGACTCAAAGCCGGTTCCGGCGCCGGCGAATTTCAACGAGGTCGAGTCGATCTTTATGCGCCACTGGGGTGAGATGATGAGCGGCTCGGTTGCTCCGAAGGACGCCATGACAGCAGCACATACGGAGCTTGCTGCGGCCATGGCCAAACTAAAAAGCTCATAAGTCTGTCGCGGCGTTGATCG
>JACDGP010000163.1 GCA_013821605.1 Herpetosiphonaceae bacterium | reverse complement strand
TCGGGTAGACTTTCGGGCAACGCATACAGGTCCCCTTTCGTCGCGCACGTTCCAGTTCACCCCCTAGTGTAGCATGTGGTCCTGCACGCGGGTATTGCCCGAACGTACGCTACCCTTGCCCTGACGGTTTTGTTATACACCTGGGAAATCAGCAGATTGATCGACCAGCACCGTGCCTGTCCAAAGGACCAGAGTGCCCATACCTCGGTAGGAGCGAGCGTTGGGGCAATGCGGCTCCGGACCGGCTCCCCGACACCGATCTGCTGCAGGAGCCGAGTACTGTGCGCGATCTCTTCAGGCGTGAGCGTGATTCCGAGTCTTAGAGACTGTGAGCCGGTGTTTCGTGATTGCTCTACTACGATCTGGGCAGCGTCCGTGCGTCGTTTCTGACTCCCAGCAGCAGACAGCAGCAGTTCTTGCCAACTACTTTCTTGCTGTTTTTGGTTAGTTTTTCTTTTAAGGGCGGAAGGTATGTTCCCGGAGCTCCGGATCAGATGATCCGTGGTGGGGAGGACTGGGGGTACCTGGGACGACGGATCACCTGATCCGCCCTCCCCATGAATCCCATGACCTGACGGTGTTGGATGCGGTATCTCAGCAGCGATCGTGGTGGCATCGGGAAGCGTTAAAACGGGCTGCGGTCCGTCCTGGCGCAGTTCGCGACGCCGTTGCACACCGCGAGGCATGACTTCGGGCACAAGTTCAGCCAGGCGCTGAAACAGGGGCGTCAGGTCGTAGCCGTTTTCTACCTGAGCCCCATGGTCATCGAACTGGTTGTAGAGCCGCATCAAACCGAGCCGACGAATTTCCTCTGCATACTTCCGAACGGTACGACTATCAACACCCATGCGCTGAGCAAGAGCGCCGACAGTTCGTGGCGGTTCGCCAAGATCCCAGCTGCTTTCCATGATTTGGAGCACAAACATCGCCTGAGCGGCAGACAGTCCCACGCGTCGGTAATGGCGCATCAAAAGATGTGGTACGGGCATGAACCCGGCGCGGAGCACACCCTCGCCAAAATAGGTGGTGATCCGCTGGTCGTATTGGCCCGCACTCATGATTGACCGCAGCGCTTATGTCGGCTTGGGGGATTGACAGCGCCGCTCGCGCTTGCTATGATCAATAACATAACAAAGCCCTCCAAATGGTCAGAGTGTCCCGTTCGCCGCCAAGCATCTTCGGAACATCTGGTCGGGGTTTTTGTTGAGCAACAGCCACCAACAGCGGCTGTTGCTCATTTTATTTTCAGCTTGTCTACTGGTATCGATCTTAGCGATGTATCGTGCCACTTTCAAGATAGAATCACGCCACATCTGTGCTGTTACCCTGCCAGATTTAGCTCCTATCC
The DNA here is from genome assembly GCA_013821605.1 of Herpetosiphonaceae bacterium. Classification (GTDB taxonomy): domain Bacteria; phylum Chloroflexota; class Chloroflexia; order Chloroflexales; family Kallotenuaceae; genus JACDGP01. The sequence continues at coordinate 10,416 of JACDGP010000163.1, read as the reverse complement.
TGCCAATCGTGCCAGAAAATGGCACGATTGAGTAGATCTCCCTGTACTGCCACGCCGTGTGACGGCCCTAGCCGGTTGCTGGCATGCTGCGTTACTGAGGATCTAGGGGTGTCAATCGTCCACGGGTTGTCATGCTGGTCTTGCACACGCTACGTCGTCGTCAATCGTGCCAGAAAGTGGCGCGATTGGCACGATACAACGTATCTCTCGTGTGAAATCATGCCAGAAAGTGGCACGATTGGCGGGTTCGGCAGCATCACGTTCGCAGACGGTAGCGTACGGCACGTGCCCCACCTGTCGGCTCCACGAGCTCCGCCTCAACGAGTGCCGCCGTGTCCCGCTGTACTGAACGCAGCGCCCGGTTGCCCATGAACACGCGAATATCCTGCGGTGTAACCTCGCCTTTCCTGCGGATGAAGCCCAGGATCTTCCGCTGGCTCTCGCTTAACGTCGCGTAGACACCATCAATCACAAACATATCCAGCGGGCGGCCGTAGACGCCGACAATAAAGGATTCGCCGGTGTCACGAAACACCGGTGGGTCATGATCCTCCTTCTTTAACACGGCAACGACCGTGTCCAGGCCTTGTCCAAACGCTTCGACATAACCCGCCTCGTAGAATACAGCGAGGATTGTCGGATTACGCGAGACCTGAGCGTTGAGAATGTTTTCTACAGTAACGTGCGGTGGTAGGCCGCCCGGGCTAGCCCACTCGATGCGGTTGCGGAAAAGCATGACGCGGCAGGCTGAGTCAGCATGCTGGTAGTCACGATGGGCCAACATATTCGCACACAGCTCACGGATCACGATCTGGGGATACTCGTGTACATCGACGCGCTGGAAGCTGTTTTCCGCGACGGTCATCCCATGATGCGTATTGTTCCATAAGTACGTTTCAATTCGGCCCAGTTGGTCGAACAGGGTGCCACCAATGTCCTTTTGGAGATGGACGACGTCGAACGATACCTGTTCAACTCCGCGATAATGGCCAAGGTCAACGACGGCGCGCGGCATGATCTGCTGGGGATGACGTCCGAAGCAAAGTACGCCCGCGCGTGTTGCATAGAGTGTTCCGTCGACGTCCACTAGACACTTTTTGCGGAGCAAATAGTCGGTAGGATCCGGAGAACCATTATCGCGCCTGAGGGTGTGTGCTCGTTCAATATGGGCCGCAACCTGATCGAAGTCGAGCATCGCGGCTACGGCACCGCGCAGCGGCAGGCCGTCTGCGTTTTGCGGCTGTGGAGGATCCACAAATTGCGTGTCACTCATCAAAATATCGGCTGGAGACCGCCTCGTACTAAGGGCCGGGGTGCCCATTGGACCCAAGCGGCCTGGGTATGGCTGCGTAAGTCAGAATCGTGCAATGTTTTTCCTATGTCAAGATAATTTGGACTACTGGCTAGCATATGCTCTCCGCTATTGTTACGACAGAGAACGGAAATTGTATGCAGCCCCATTGAACAATGAGCAGCAGCGCAGTGGGCAATAAGCCAACCATTGGTAGGTTGTCTCAACAAGCCGCGTCGCCCTGGAGACACTCCATCGCTAGGTGTCGCCAGTATTATAGGGGTGGCCCGTCTCCCGGTGATGTTGTACTCGCCGTACGCCACTCTTCCAGAAAGGCCAGCACTGGCCCATATTTCCTTTGAGGAATCAGTTTGTAGCTTGAGACACCAAAGCGCCGGTAGAGTTCAGCGAAAATACCCTGATAGTGGTTCTTGCCCGCGTGGGCGGACGTCAATAAATCGGCCAAAGCCTTTACCCGATTGGAGACCTCGGTTGCCTGCTCGTCCGTAATCGACATGCCCGGCTGCAGCCGCTCCTCGACGACGCCCAGGCGCACGTCCACACGCTCAAGATGGCCCTGCACGTCACGGATGATCCGTGCGGCACTGTCCAAACGGCCCGCCAGTGCCTGCTGCTGGCGCTGGATTTCAAGTTGCTGCTCGCCCATACGAGCAATGGCATAACCCATGTCGATGATCTGTTGAATTTGTTGGATCGCGGCGCTGTCGGCTACTACAACCGACGTTTCCTCCGCCATAATCTGGGGCTTGAAAGCTTGCCACAGCACGACGGCCGCCTCTTGCTGATAGTGCACCAGCTTCGGGCGCACGTCATCCTTCACTCGTGAAGCATGGAGGCCGGCCATCCATAGTGGCAGGAGGTCGATGCGTAGACATTGTACCGTCTGCGCGCCACCCTCGGTCTGGACTTCGATCGTCGTCAGTCCACTGGTCAGGACCTCGTGGCGCTGCACCCTGCGCACCTGCCCGGTGCGCGAGAGGCCGAGATTTTCGCAGAGGCGCCCGAAATGTACGAAGATGTTACCGTCCGGCTGCTGGACAGCAATCAGTTCATCCCCATAGAACGGCACGATGCGCTGTGTTGAAGCTCCGCTCACTGTGAGTCCTCCTTTGCTGGGGCGATGCGATCCCAGATAATCTTTCAGTCTCAACAAAGGGGGCGCCATAATGGCGTACCCTTTTGGATCTTACGCACTGATACATTATGTCTGCATCCCGCCGCCTACACCAACGACACTGATCATGATGATCGACTTTTCCAACAGAGCTCCAGCAGCCACTCTCGTCCTGTCACACGGAACGTCAGAATATTGCTCTCACGTATCTTTTGACGGGTTGCAGGACGAGGTATACCTGCGCCAAAATACGTTATGTCTGTATACCGCCGCCTACAGGACACATGTTGCGTATAACCTGCCGCATGTGCGCCACGAAGGTGTGCTGTAGTCCAAAGAGTCTGGGCAAAGGGTACGCCATTATGGCACTCCCTTTGCCATGTATAGCTGGCGTACATTATGTCCATCGGCATCCAACTACCTTTCTGAGTTTAGCCTATCACGCTCCCCGCTCTCGGCGAGGCGCAGCAACGTTTTGGCTTGCGGCAGAAATTTCTCACGTAGGTAGGCCGCAAAGGCTTGTTGCTCATCGGCACTGGCACGGGCAAGTGCTTGGCGCCAACGGGAAAACTTGATATCCTCACGCAGTATCTCACGCTCAAGGATGTGCGCTATGGCAGACTGGCGGCGCTCCGAGAGATGTGTAGACACAGAGCGGTCAGTGCTGGAAGAGTTCTTTACGGATGCAGGCGATGGCGCATCCTTGTCCGGATCGGCGAGCAAGTCACGCACGCGGTCAGCAACCGCCTCGCCTGTCAGAGTGCCCTCGCTCACGGCAGCAATCAGGATCTGGCGTTGTGCGCGGTCAGGCAGTCGGGCAATGTTGCGGGCCGCTTTAAGACTATCCGGGTGCTGGGCGACCAGTTGCTGCACATCCTCCTGAGCACGCAGCAGATCAAGCCGGTGCTGCACGTAGCCGTGGCTCTTGCCCAGCCGCGTCGCTAGCTCTCGTTGCGAGTAGCCGCGCTGGTCTAGGAGCACCTTGAGGGCCTGTGCTTCCTCCAACGGCGTAAGATCACGCCGTTGGATGTTCTCGGCGAGGCCAATCTCGGCCATCTCGACGTCCGTATGGCGGGCTATCTCGCACGGCACTTCCGGCAGACCGGCAGCAATGGCGGCGCGCAGCCGCCGCTCGCCATAGACCAATTGGTACTTGCCCTCAGCCTGCGGATGAGGGCGTACGCGCAAGCGAGAGGTAAACCCTTGTGTCCGGATGGCCTGCGCTAGCTCGTCGATATCCAGAAACTCTTTGCGAGCCTGAACTGGATTTGGTTCGATCAGGTCGACCCGGACGTCGCGCAGCAACGGCTTGGCTTCTCGGGCCAGGAAGATGTCATACATCTCGTCGACTGTATCAGGCATGACCGATGATGTATCCATCTCGGCCAAGCTTGGCCGCTTATGTCGAGCCATGGAGTATCTCCTGAGCGAGTGCCCGGTAGGCGTTGGTTGCCGGGTCGCTGGGTCGGTACCGAAAGAGCGACTGGCGGACTACCTGCATCTGTGACTCGCGAACAACTGCCCGGTCCTCAATTGTCGTATGCAGGACGGGGTACTCGGCGCCAAAGCTGCGTCGGACATACGCCATCTGTTCGCGTTGATTCATCTCTGCCGGCGTGACCTGGTTGAACAGAAACCCGGCTACCTTTAACCGGGTGTTCGCTTCGGAGCGGCGAACACCTATGATCTGCTTGAGCAGAAGCTTGGCCGACTCGGTCGCCATCGCCTGTGCTTGTAGCGGGATGAGGACCTCATCGGCTGCGACCAGCGCGTTCTGAACGAGCAGACCAAGCGTCGGCATCGTATCGATCAGAATCACGTCGTAGCCTGTACGGAGCGGAGCGATGAGTTTGCTCAGAACGCGCTGAGGGTCGAAGACGGTGCGAAGCTGGTCCTCGATCGTGCTGAGCCGTGTATCGGCCGGGACAAGATCAATTCCCTCCTCCGTAGCACTGACGGCCCGGTCCAGCTCGAGTGAATAGTCGGCAATATACCGTGCAATAGCACCCCCGAGCGTCGCGTCCATACGCTGTGGTTCACGACGCAACGCTGTAGTCAGGCCGGCGCCGGGATCACAGTCGATCAGCAGAACACGTTGCCCGACTTCGGCTAGTGCCACACCTAGATTGAGCGTCGTCGTCGTCTTACCTGTACCACCTTTCGGAATTGCGAGCGCAATGACGCGCGCAGCGGCAATGCCCTCCCGCCGCGGCCGGGCCGCAATTACCGGCGCACGTCCATTATCCCGAATGAAGCGTTCAACTTCGGACGGCTGCACTATCCAGTGCTGCCCTTCGCGATTACCCAGCAAGCGTCCTTCATACGCGGCGCGCCGCAGTCGGTCATGCTGTACGCCATAACGCTCCGCTGCCTCTTTTAGTGAAATGTGACCGTCATTTGTGGGATTGTTCTGCATCTTCCAACGCCACCTCCTAAGGCACTGCTCGACGAACGTACGAATTTGTTGCTGGGGTCTGTGTACCGTGATCAGTCGAGTATAACATAGTTTTCCCGCGTGAGTTCACGGTGTCGATCAATCGCAATCCACGCTCTGTACTTGCCTCCCTATACGTGATTAGTCTTCGGCTATGAGTCTCAATGTGCACATAAGTGGAATTGACATAATAAACACGGACTTTCGTGGTTTGAATAGCTAGGAGGTGAATGTTGGGGTAAGTACTCCCCGATTGGAGTAACTGGCGGCGGTGCTCTTGCAGTTGTAAGAAAACTCGGCCTTTTGCTCCATTCTCATGGGTTGCTGGAAAGCACCACCCGTCTATTATTGACATAACATGAAAAGACCCAAAGCCTCACAGGACGACTTTGCTGCGCAAAGGAGCAGATGTTCTGAAGGGCGTCTTCGTCCTCTATACCAACCAGCAATCGTTCGATCTGGTGAATCTGCCGGAAGCACGACTTCCGTTGTCGAGTGGCCACGAGGTAGTACTTGGTCTCCAGAAGAACTGAGGAGGCCGCCCAATGCGCTTGAATGACGTCCAGTTTCATCGGTGTAGGCGGCGGTATACAGACATAATGTAATGTGGCTTGTGATCCAAAAGGGGGCGCCATCATGGCGTACCCTTTGATGAAGTTCAGGGGAAACACGCATGTGCCCTAGGGATCCCAAGCTCTATGCCTCTCCAGCGCCTCATGCTGCTCTCGTGCAATCTGGTCGCCAGCCGACATTCCAAACACTCCAGTAGAGCGGCATTTCTTGTGCGCCGTGCAGCGGTGGTTGCGTGAACCCTGCCATGCCGCCCGATCGTGTCAAGGACGGAGGCGCTGCGCATGCTCGCGCCCCCGTTGTGCTACCTACTTGCTACATCCAGTTCAATCTCCATCGAAACCATGTGCAGTGCTTCACACATAACCCAGAAGTATTACTTCTGAATCTGGGGATGTTACAAGTAGCCAGAACGGGCACGGTGGCACGATAATGCTGCTGGCAAGGTAGGATTGGGAAACCTTCACGACCGAATGCCTGAGCAAGCAAACTTGTGCAGTCACCAACCATCCTTCGTTGTTGGGGCATCCGTCGCGTCTACTTTGCGGCTGGCCGTAGTGATGTCGGGTTTCGGCCTTTAAGCTTGATGCGCGTGGGCGTTAAGCAAAAAGCCCCATCTACGGTCGCCGATGGTAGATCCATGTATTAGCGACGATGCGAAACAAGTCATAGTTCGCGTCGACGGCAGTCAGCGCCTCAGCAGTCCAGCGATCTTTTTCCAACGGATAGTCAGGCAGATGGAAGATAAGGATCGCGCCGAACTCCTTGTGGTTGATCGCATCGAGCAAAGGCTGCTGGTTCCAGATGCCCGCCCGCGCCAACTGCGTCATTTCGAAAGGTGCGATATACAAGGGCCGGTGATCGAGCGGGAGCAGACCCATATACTCGTCGGCCAATACCGGACCTTGTGCTTCGTGGACCGTTTGGGCTACTTCGTCGATGATGACGCGGAGTTCGATCTTATCGCTCAGGCGAGGGGCGTAGTCCTGTCGGGACAAGCGCAGCAACAGGTTGGTCTGCCAAGCCACTAGCAGCAGCAGCAGTACGCGCAGCCACCAGCGGCGTTGCGTGGCCACCAGCGCACCTAGAGCGAGGCTGAACGCCGCCGACAATTCAAAAAGGTAGTTGACGTTCGAGCCGATTTTACCGATGGTGAGTGCTGATAGCACAGCGCCGAACAGGTACGGTGTCACCAGCCACCATGACGTGACTTGCCAGCGCCACGCAGTCAGTCCAAACAGGAGACTGCCGGCAAGCAGCACCGGCATGAAGTGGATCATCTCGCTCATGTATTTGCGCACCTCGCCCCAAGCAAAGGCGTTGACATTGGCGGTGACGGTGTTGAAGAAGAAGCCGTTGTGCGTCAACAGAACGAGCACTATACAGACGACCGCAGCAATGGTGGCCAACAGCCCAGCGAACACCAACGCACTGCGCCAGGAATGTTGGCTCCACAGCCAGACCAGGGCGGCGAAGGGCGCAGCTAGGGCGTAGGACTGGCGTGTGAAGGCTGCAGCAGCCAGCAGTAGCGCCGCAGTAACAAGGGCTCGCGGCCGGCCGGTCCAGCGGGTGATGACCCAAAGGCCGGCCCAACTGAGGCCGAGCGCCAGCGAATCGACCCGGCACAGGGGCGCCCAGAAGAGGACGTACGGAATTGCCGGCAGCAGTAAGGCGCCAACCACAGCCGCAAGCCGCTCACGCGTGATCGCATGCAGCGTGAGCGCCACGAAAACCGCTGCAGCGATGACGCTCAGCATTGAGATAGCGCGGCCATACCAGAAGGCCGGGCCGAAGAGCCAGACGAAGGGCGTCTGGGCGACGACGAGCAAGGGCGGATAGTTCGTGATCACAAACGGCGGCAGCACGAAGTTGGCGTGGTAGATGTTTTCGAAGCGCGACAGCCGGACCGCCTGATCGAGCAGGGGTCCCTCGCCGTAGTCGAGTGGGTAGGGAAAGCTGACCGCGCGCCCGTCCTGGGTCAGAAAAAGCAGCGCGGCGCGCGCCTCCGCCAAGAGGACAACCAGGAGTGCCAGGGCTACTATGAACTGCGGAAGCCAGGTCCTCGGTGATTGCCGTAGCAGATCGAGAGGATTGTGAGTTCGCGTCATGCGCATAATCATACGCATAGTGTCAATGAGCACTACTCCAATTTCCAGAGATCTCAGGGGAAAGAGGATAGCAAAGCGACAAAGCGACACCAAGGTGATTGTCCCTCCTTCCCTTTCGATGATCCATGGGAGAAAAGAACCCCGTTTGGCATGTGCTCCTCATCCGCTTCGTTCACCTCACAGATCGAGTCCCAGCCTGGTAGCAATACTCTCAGCGTGCGCGTTGTCGGCACGGTTGAGCGCTGCGAGATACCTGTGCTGGCTCGTATATTATGAAGGTACGTCAAGGTGGTGGTGAGAGCGCTGTGTACTGTTCTCCTCCGTCAGGGTTCTTCCGACATTTTGATGATCTTGTCATAAGGCGCGATGGAGTACTCGAATTCTTAAAAGGTCGAAGTCGGCTCGACCGTACATGTGGCGCTTGAGTTGTTTGAGACGGTTGACTTGGCCCTCGACCTGACCCTGCGAATACGGCTCGATTAAGGAGGCGCGAACGGTCGCCTCATCCTTGAGCAGACCCAGCGCGAACCGTCGCAGTTCGGCTACGCCACTTGCGCATGCCTGTTCAATCCACGCGGTGAGCGAGCCCGCACGCTGCTCACGAACGATGGTGTTGAAGGCTTGGACCAAGGGCGTAAGGTGCGAAAATTCCGTCTGACGCTCTTGTAGGCGGTTTAACGATCACCACAGAGCTTGTTCCAACTTCCCGTTCTCCGCTCGGCACAGTCCCTGCCCTACGTGCAGCTATGATCTTTTTGCTGCTTGCCGCGGTCTGGTCGATGGTCCTTGACGGAGTCACGTTCGTCAGTCGAGCCGAGCGAGACAAGGATATCGAAATCCTGCTCCTTCGCTACCAACTGCGCATCCTCCAGCGGATCCAGCGCCGCGCCCCACACATTTCGCGCTGGGAGAAACTCACCCTGCTCATCCTCGCCGGCAAACTGACGACGATGACAAACGCTGGCCGTATGCGGCTGAGTGAACTGGTGTTCTTGTTCAAACCCGATACGTTATTGAAGTGGCATCGCGAACTTGTCCGCCGCAAATGGACCTTCCGCAAGCGACTGGCGTGCGGGCGGCCCTCCATCAGTGCCGAACTTGAAGCACTGATCCTGCGGCTGGCCAGGGAGAACCCGGCCTGGGGCTATGGCAAGCTCCAAGGAGAACTGCTCAAACTCGGCTATACGATTGGACAGTCAACCATCCGCGATGTGCTCAAGCGCCGGCGAGTTCCACCGGCACCGCTACGGTCGCGGCGTAGCAGCAGTTGGCGTACCTTCCTCGGCCACTACCACGACCAGATGCTTGCCTGTGACTTCTTCACGGTCGAAACTGCCTGGCTCAAGACGATCTATATCCTGTTTTTCATTGAACTGGGAAGTCGACGGATCCACGTTGCTGGTTGCACTGCAAAACCGACCGGAGCTTGGGTCGCGCAGCAAGCACGCCACATGAGTTGGAAGATCCAGGATGGCACGGTGCCGGTGCGTTTCCTGATCCACGATCGCGATACGAAATTTCTCGGTGCCTTCGCCACGCTCTTCACGTCGGAGGGCATGAAAATCGTCCGCACGCCAGTCCGAGCGCCCAACGCCAATGCCTATGCCGAACGTTGGATTCGGTCAATTCGCGAAGAGTGCCTGGACAAGGTTGTAATCCTGAATGAGCGCCATCTACACCGCGTGCTGACGGCCTACGTGGACTATTACAATACGGCCCGACCGCATCAAGGAATTGCGCAGCGGTGCCCGGTCCCATTGGAAAACGTGCCACGAGATGGATCGATCGAGCGGCGTGACATCTTAGGCGGCGTGATCCATGACTATCAGCGGCGTGCGGCATAGCACTCTCGTGCGACGGATAGAGTTTTCGCACCTTACGGGACCCAGATAAAGACCAATCAGTACGGTATTGTCACATAAACTGGAGATCGCCTGACATCGGTCAAACATGTGCGATACTGGCGGCATGAAGACAACTCCTCCACCGTCCTACAAGCTGTCTTGGCTACTTTAGCTATCCGCGTAAAAAACGAACTGGATAAGCAAAGTAGCCACCACAGGGTAGGATGCATTCATCCAGGGCAGAAGGAACGGACACAGATAGAGGGGCGAGGAACAGAGAAGGCTGTCCACTTTGTGCAGGAATATCCACGGAGCTAGGCTGTATGCACGAAGATGGGCGGATGGTCCTTTGTCGCTATCCGCTGTCTCGCTTCCCTGTTACGGTATATTTGCGTGTGCTAAGGTATGTTTTGCCCCCTTGAAACACACACATCTGCGTGCTATGATGCGTTCGTACATACGTATGTAGATGTGAGAGAGAGGGAGGGCAGCAATGGCAATGCGCAAGGCAGAAACAAAGACGACGGCACGAACGTATCCAAAGCAGACGTTGCCGACGCCGCGACCTGCCCGAAAACTCACGCTTGAAGAGGCACAGCGCACGGTCGCGCAAAATCATGTTGCGGCTGAACGTCTCGCGCCCTATGATGGCCCGGTTGCACCGAGAACGCCGAAGCGATAAACTACCCGCATGATCGAATCTGATAACATCCTCTACCTTGAGTTAGAGGATGTTCTTCTTTTATATGCGGTGCGCTTCGAGTGCAGTCAGGCAGAAGCTGGCGATCAACTGCTGAGACCTGATTTACTCGAAAGTGCCCTAGAGCGACCCTTGCAGTATGCCTATTACGATAGCACTGATATTGCTTTACAAGCAGCAGCACTTGCTCATGGGATTGCTGAAAATGGGGTCTTTTGCTTAACGCCCCAAAACGGTGCATTTGAACTCATTTAGGCTCATCTTACCCACTGCCGCTGGCGGCTAGGAGCGATCGGAAGGACACGCAGGCCGATTGCCGCCAGCTTTCCAGAGC
>JACDGP010000162.1 GCA_013821605.1 Herpetosiphonaceae bacterium | reverse complement strand
AGCCCGAGGCAAACGCGATGCCAATCCGTCCTTGAGATAAATTGTCAACGATCGACCATTCTTCGACCACGCGGATTGGATGGTGCAAGGGTAGCACCACACTGCCTGCACGCAGCTTAATGTGTCGGGTAACCATCGCTAGGGCAGCATTCAAGACGGCGGGATTAGGATACAGGCCGCCAAATGCATCAAAATGACGCTCCGGCGTCCATACTGCGGCGAAACCATGCTGGTCAGCGAATTGGGCTCCTTCGAGCACTAAACGATATTTGTCATTAGCTAGGGCTTGCTCATCACTCGAAAAGTAGAATAAACTGAACTGGAGTCCAGCCGCCTCCGCTAGGGGCACAGGGCTTGCACCCTTGGTCGCTAGCATCCGCTCCAGCAATGCCCGCTGCTCAGGTGAAAGGGAAGCAACGCGCCCGGATAACTCACTCATCCGCCCCTCCTTCGTCCGTACGTTCAACTCGTATCGCGCAGGAGCTACCTTACATGGTCGCTATCATCATGTCAAGCGCACTATCACCTGCTCACCATCCGACTGCTCAACAATGCAGAGCTGGAATGGTATATAGTATGCTTCTCCTGTACGAAGTGAGGTGAGGTACACGTGCGATTGCTTATAAGGCTCCTGCGGTGGCTGTTGATCGTGATACTGCTCGGCGTGGTCGTCGTCGGTGCTGGTGGCTACTTCTGGCTCCGGGGCTCATTGCCACAGACCGACGGCACAATCACCGTGCAAGGTCTCCAGGCACCGGTTGAGATCGTGCGCGATGTTGATGCGGTCCCCCATATTCGTGCCGGTAACGAGGCCGATGCACTCTTTGGCTTAGGCTATGTCCATGCCCAGGACCGCCTCTGGCAGATGGAGTTCCAACGTCGAGTTGGCTATGGCCGCCTCTCCGAGGTGCTAGGCGCGGCGACGCTCGATACCGATAAGTTTCTGCGCACGCTCGGTACCGGACGTGCCGCTGAAAGTGCCTGGAGCCATACAGCGCCGGCAGCACGCACCTCCATTGAGGCCTATGTGTCTGGGGTGAATGCCTTCATCAGTACGCATCATGGCCGTGCGTTGCCCATCGAGTTCACGATCCTCGGCTTCGCCCCACAGCCCTGGCAACCGCAGGACATCCTGGTGTGGGGCAAGATGATGTCGTGGAACCTCGGTGCCAATTGGGAAACGGAGCTTCTGCGGACCGAACTTATTGCGAAGGTCGGTGCCGACCGCACAGCTCAGCTTTTGCCGGTGTATACCGCAGATGGTCCGGTGATCCTACCGCATGGTGTAGCAGGTGTACCGCTCCGCACGGCCATTGCCGAGGCACCGCGTACGGTAGCTCCAGTTGCTACCGAGCAACTCGATCAGTTGCTGGCCATTAATGATACGCTCATAGACAATGTAGGTCTGGGTGGCTCCGGCATTGGGAGCAACAACTGGGTCATCGCTGGTTCGCATACGACCACCGGCAAGCCCTTGCTCGCGAACGATCCACACCTGGGCACCCAGGCACCCTCGATCTGGTACCTCGCCCATATTACTGGTGGGGCCATGGATGCAATTGGGGCGACCCTACCTGGGGTGCCGGGTATCATCATCGGTCACAATCAGCACATTGCCTGGGGGGTAACCAACACCGGCCCCGATGTGCAGGACCTGTACCGTGAGCATATCAATGACCGCAATCAGGTTGAGCATAATGGCACCATGGAGCCGTTGCAGTTGATCCAGGATACGATTAAGGTCAAAGGTCAGCCGGCTGTACCCATCACCATTCGGATCAGTCGTCACGGCCCCATTATTTCAGATGCGACGACCACAACTGGTGTGGCCGAGCCGCTGGCCTTCCGCTGGACGGCGCTCGATCCCGAAGACCACACCATCAGTGCCTATCTCGGCATCGACACGGCCTCCAACTGGCAGCAGTTCACCACGGCACTCCAAAGCTACCTCGCGCCGATGCAGAACTTCGTGTACGCCGATGTGGATGGCAACATTGGCTATTATGCGCCGGGCGCATTGCCGATCCGCAAGAGTGGTGATGGTACGCTCCCGGCAGCGGGCTGGACCGACGCCTTCGACTGGACCGGCTATGTGCCATTCGCCCAACTCCCGCATAGCTATAACCCACCCGAAGGCTTCATTGCTACGGCCAACAACAAGGTTGTGCCAGATTCTTATCCGTATTTGATCACCACAGGCTACTCCGCGCCCTACCGTGCGATGCGCATCATTGAGTTGATCCAGAGCAAGCCCAAGCTCTCGCCGGATGATGTCGCTGCCATGCAAGCAGACGTACTCTCGGCCTATGATCGCATGGTGCTACCCTTATTATTGCAGGCCAAGCCCGTTGATGAGCGTTCCCGCACGGCGCTCGCATTGCTGCACAATTGGGATGGTACCGTCCGCGGTGATAGTGCGGCGGCGGCAATTTTCGTAGCCTGGAATCAACAGATCGCGCCGCACATCTTTGCTGACGAGTTGGGTCCAAGCTTATGGAAGGAGTACCGGGGCCGCAATGAGGAGGTCGCCATGCGCCTGCCCCAGATCCTCCAGGGCACGGGTGGCAACTGGTGTGATGATGTGACAACACCCCAAGTTGAGGATTGCCCCACCACGCTGGGTCGGGCCTTGGCTGACGGACTAGCTCAAATGACAACGGCACAGGCCACGAGTGACCTGAAGTCCTGGCGCTGGGATCGGGTCCACCTGGTGCGCTTCCCGCATAATCCGTTTGATAACGTCGCGGCCCTGCGGCCATTCTTTAGCCGCAGCATCGCAAATGGCGGTGATGATTTCACGATTGATGTCGGTACGCACCGGCGCAGTGCTCCGTATAAGCAGTATATTTCTCCGTCCTATCGTCAAATTCTCGATCTCGGTAACCTGCCGGCCTCGCGCTTTATCCAGACGCTGGGACAATCCGGTTCCCCATTGAGCAGCGACTACGCGAACTTCATGCAGCGCTGGCAGCAGGTACAATACTTGCCGATGCGCTACACATCCGCTGCGATCGATGCTGCCGCCCCCCATCATCTGACGCTGCACCCCTAGACTACAATGCCGCGACTAGTTGGTAAAAGTAGCGGCTATTTTGGACTAAATCGGGGCCATGCGTATGTAAGCCGCCGCCGACCAAAAAGATAATATCTCGGCCATACAGCTCGATCATCTCCGGCACTCGTGCGAGGCTCATGCCACCGCCGGGTGCCGGAAATATCGGCTTAATATGTGCCATGGCCACCGCCGTGCCCGCACAAATACTCACACAATCTTCGCGACTAAAAGCGAAACGTCCGCCATAATTTGGATAAATGCTCCCATCAGCACCGGCGAGGCGGGCAAGCTGTCCAAACAAGGCATAGTGCGAGATGCCGCTGTTGGGGTTAGTCACCAGGCTGCCCTGCCAGGCAGGATGGCTCAAGATCGGTACGTTGATACGGTCGTCGTCAGCGACTTGGCGCATCATATCCAGGCCAACCAGGCCGGGCGCGATCAGTAGCCCACCGGCACCGGCTTGTTGCGCAAAAAGCGCCCGTTCAAGCATCAGGTCAGCCGGCGCAGTCACATTGGGCATATACAAGCATCTTTGGCCGGTCTCATGATTCGCCCGTTCTACCGCTGCGACACACGCTTGCACGCGCTCATGGTACGGCGCAAACCCTTGATTGGCCAGACCATGATCATCCTTAATAATATCGATACCTCCCAGCGCGAAGCGATAGCTTTGATCGGCGAGTTCTGCGACCGACAGGCCCATTGGCTTGAGTGCCGTACAGAGCAGTGGGCGCGTTGCTACTCCCAGGCGCTCACGCAGACCTGTACGACCAAAGCGTGGTCCTGCAAACGCCCGTAACAGTGCTGGCGGTAGCTCAAGCTGGTCAACGCGAATGCCCGGCATGATACTGATATTGCCGAAGACAACGTTGAGCAGTTGCGGTAACTCAAAGCCGGTGGTCTCAATGGCAAAGCTGATCGTGGCCACGTAGCTGTCGTCGTTGATCCGGCGGAAATCCTCGATATGTCCGACGATGTTGTCCCGAATATCACCGGCAGGCACCAGATCAACCGGAAACTCGACTGTTTGCTCCAGGCAGATGTGTTGGGCCATGGCCTGCGCCTCTGCCTCACGCGCGTGGAGCCGGTACCCGACATGGAACCGTTCGCCAGACAATGACAGCTTGGATGATGCATCCATCAGAGTGCCTCCGCCTTCGCCTCGCTGTGGACCGCATCCAGGCGCACAGCGGCAAGATCAGCTTCCGTGATACCTAGCTGGACGCTAAGGAGGGCTTCAACCTGCTGGACCAGTGCAATCGCATCGAGCCCATACTCATGCATGAGATAGGCTCGGCTCGCACCATGCAAGAACCTATCCTTAATTCCAATCCGCACCAAGCGCTGACCCAGCCCGGCCTCGGCCATCCGTTCTGCAACGGCGCTGCCTACCCCCCCGATGATCGTATGATTTTCCATCGTAATCACACCATAGCGCGCCTGCGCTGCTGCCTCGACGACCGCCGGATCATCAAACGGTTTGAGTGTCGAGACATGCAGATGGTGGATAGCAATTCCGCGCTCGGCGAGCACTCGCGTAGCGCGCATCGCTTCTTCGGTACAGATGCCCGTAGAAAAAAGCGTGATATCTGCGCCCGTGCTCAGGATCCGAGCTTGTCCCAAACGCATGGGCTCGCTCGCATCAAACAGGCGTGGTAGCTCACCGCGTAGCATCCGTACATACACCGGCCCGTCAACAGCATGCGCGACATCCAGCACGCTCTCGACATCGGTCGCATCGCCACACTCCAGAATCGTCATATTTGGGAGTGCGCGCATCACGGCGATATCCTCGATTGCTTGGTGCGTTGCCCCTCCCGGTGTCGTCACTCCCGGCAGGAAGCCGAACAGGCGGACCGGCAGATTGGGATACGCGATCGAGTCGGCAATCTGGTCATAGGCGCGGCGGTAGATAAAGACGGCGAAGGTATGCACAAATGGGTAGTAGCCTTCGCGTGCCATGCCGCCTGCAAAGCTCAGCATGTTTTGCTCGGCCATGCCCATCGAGAAAAAGCGCTCCGGGTAGGTGTCACGGAATAGGTCAACCTCGGTTGAACTGGTCAGGTCAGCCGATAGGACGACGACCTCTGGTTTATCTTCGGCCCACGCAACTAAATGACGGGCATGGACCTTCGACAGGATGTCCATAGCTTATCGCTCCTCTGCTACGCTCAGGGTGTCCACTTGCAGCCGGTGAAGTGCAGTGGCATAACTCGAACGCTCGGCTTCATCCTTGAAACGGAGATAATGCAAATTCGGTCGCCGTGCTTCAAGCAGCTCGATCCCTTGACAAGCATTGGTATAGGCAAGTACGACTAGCGGTCTACCGTCCGGCTGCAGCCGCGCAGGTTGTGCCAGGGCATCGAGGTCGTGCCCATCTACTGGGAAGGCGCGCGCACCAAATGCTTCAAGCCGGCCCGCCAGTGGCTCGATCGCCATCACCTTCGCCATCAGCCCATCGCACTGCTGCCGGTTTACATCGACATAGATGCCGACATTGTCCAATTGATAAAATGCCAGCGCTTGCATTGCTTCCCACGTTTGACCAGATTGGAACTCACCGTCAGACATGAAGAGCCAGATGCGTCCCGTTTCCCCACGGCGTTTGCGTACCAGGGCAACCCCGGCGGCCTGACTGATCGTCTGTCCCAGCGAGCCACAGGTGACCTCAATGCCTGGGGAATGTTCCGCCCCGATCATCTCCACCGTCCCGCCATCCTGGTTGAACATCGTCAGCCCCTCCGGCGCCATACGTCCCACCTCAATTAACGTGGCGTACAAAGGCAAGGCGTAATGAGCCGGCGAAAAGAAAAAGCGATCCAGCGCCGGCTCTTTGGGACCGTTATAGGCAGCCCCCGTGAAAGAGTGCGGATTATCCTTGTGGGGCACGCCGGGGAATGGTGCCGGCGTTAGTGGAGCCTCAACTGGGCCAAGTTGCAAGATCTTCGTGTACAGCGTCGCCAACATCTCTGCCGCCGAGCAGGCTTGGCTAAGATAGCCACCATTATGCTGGATCGTGTGCTCAAGCACACGTTGGCGAATGCCACCTGCGACCCGTCGTGCCTCGCCTTGCCACTGTTGCTGTGCTTGTAGAGTTGTGGTCATCTCAAAGCCTCATACTGGTACTAGCGTATACGCTAGCGTGTCCGCCGTTCTTCCGCCAGTGCCACCAGGCGTGGTAAGCTTTCATCATAGGGCGGATAGGCGATACCCATTTCAGTGACGATGGCTGTGATGAAGGCTGCCGGCGTGATGTCGAAGGCCGGATTTGCAACCCTGGCACCATCCATGGTGATGTGCTCATCGCCAACATGCGTTACTTCGCGTGCCGGACGTTCCTCGATGACGATGAGGTTCCCGTTCGACATCGTGAGATCGATGGTACTGGTCGGTGCCGCAACGTAGAAGGGCACGTTGTGGGCGCGTGCCACCACCGCCAGGTTGTAGGTTCCAATTTTATTGGCCGTATCCCCATTACGTGCCACGCGATCACAGCCCACAACACACAGGTCAACGCCCAGGGTGCGCATCACATGTCCTGAGGCACTATCCATGATGATCGTATATGGAATGCCCAGTTGCTCTAGTTCCCAGGCCGTGAGCCGCGAGCCCTGGAAGCGCGGCCGGGTTTCGTCCACGAAGACGTGCTTTGCCTTGCCGTGCTCGTGCGCCGTACGAATGATGCCAAGCGCCGTACCATACGCCACCGTTGCGAGACTCCCCGTGTTACAGTGATGGATAAACCGCGCTTCTTGGGGGATCAGGGGTAATGCGTGGAGCCCCATCTGGCGATTCGTCTGCTCATCTTCTTCGGCGATCGCCTGAGCTTCCTGCAGCACAGCGGCCCGCAGTGCATCCACATCCTCTAATTTGGGATCTGTCGCACGATCAAGCACACGCTCAACTGCCCACCCGAGATTGACCGCCGTCGGCCGGGCAGCTCGCAGCAGTTCAGCAGCCTCCATCAAGTCGCGTCGCAAGGCTGCTACGTCATGGGCACTGCTCCGTTGCGCTGCAAGCACTAAACCGTAGGCGGCAGTCGCTCCGATCGCCGGTGCCCCACGGACGACCATCTCACGAATCGCCTCGGCGACCTCGTGCTGATCACGCAGATCAAGATATTCGATGCGATGTGGAATATAGCGTTGATCCAGCATGCGCAACACACCATCACGCCACTCAAGACTAGCATAGGTTGTCATCGTGCTTCACTCATTTCGTAGCGATGTTCAGATTAGTAGGACGGAAGCATAGCACGCTTGTCGATTAGCACGCTCACCTCCTCCGGCACAAGCCCAACCGCATAAGGCTGGTAGAATAAGCTGATGGCAAGGTGTCACGTCTGGTAAGCTCTTCCATATTATCATTGAGGAGCACACATCCCCATGGATACAGCGTTGTCTCCCTATTTTCGCATGATCCAGGATTGTGAGGCCGCGATCATCCGCATCCGCGCTGCCGTTCGCGCCGGTATGGACCATGACGAAGCCACGAATACCGATTTCGGCTTTATTTTGAATGCCGTAACTCCTCGTCTCACCGGCTGCACCCGCACCCTGACAGCCATATCCCCGCTGGCCCAAGAAGAAGCGCTCGAAGAAATGCAATACCGCCTGTATCTGGATATCTGGAGTCTCTCCTTCGTGAGCCTCGAAACCGAGTTCGGCGCCTATCTTCGCAGCATGCCGATCCGTGTGTTGCGTAGCACCAAGCGAAAATATCTCCCCGACGGTGCATCATTACCACCACAACGTTTAGATGAACCAATCGGGGAAGATGGGATGCTACGCCATGAAGCAGTGGCCGATACACGGTCTGAGGCCGCGTTCGAGGCTATTGGTGAGCGTGAGGCCTTAGCAGCGGCGCTCGCCCAGTTGCCTGGTCTTGAACGGGCGGTTTTGCGCCTCCGCTTGACCGATGTCGACAATAATGTGATCGCGCGCCAACTCGGTGTTTCGCCTCCAACTGCTACCCGCATCTACCAGCGCGCGCTCGCCCAGCTCAAACGCATCTTCAATCCCAATACGGAGCCACACCACCATGCTTGATCAAGAGCAACAATTGCTAGCGGCTGCTACCCACTACCTCGCGCGTCTCAATGCCGGCGACCTGATCAGTGTCGAAGCCTTCGCGGCCACGGTTGACCCTGATCTCCGTACCGAACTCGTGCCGTATCTCCTGGACGTGCTAGATAGTGATGATCCCCTAGAGCCCATCACCCTAACCCCCGCTGAACAGGCACTTGCCGAGCGTGTAACCGCCCGCACCCTAGCCCGCCTCGCCGAGCTTCGAGCGGCACCAATGCAAACGCTAACGGCCGTACGCGCGTCGCGTCGCCTCTCGGTCAAGGCGCTAGCCCAGCGCATCGATCTCCCCGTTGATCTCCTCGCCCGCATCGAGCGTGGCGGTGTTGCCGTCACTTCGCTGCCTGGCAAGCTCATCGCACGCTTGGCCACCGCCCTGGCACAGACCGAGGCCCAAATGCGTGCTGTCCTGCAAGTGCCTCCTGCCGACTGGGGTAAAATATCTCCGCAACTACGCGAGGCCCCTGCCTCGTATACATCCCGGCTCGCACCGTCCGGTGTGCGCCTGCACGCGCAGGATGGGACAGTTCCCCAGGCGGAGCAGGTCATGACCTTTGCCGATGCACTCCTCGTCAGCACTGCCACGTCTGCGCAGCGTGCCGAGTGGCAGGCAGAGTAATGCGCGCGCAGAGGCAACAAATCCCTGAAATCCCTCATCTCCCCCTGCATCATACGTAACAAGAACCGAATGTTACGAGGATCGACTGCATATGGACCTGCTCTCTCCTGCTCAACGCCAGATCGTCGATTGCTCCCATGAGCACGGCCACCTGCTCGTCCTTGCCGCCCCTGGCAGCGGTAAAACGCGCACCATCACCGAACGCATCAGCAGACTCCTCACGCGTCGGGTGATCGAGCCCGAACAGGTGCTCGTCATGAGCTTCACGATCAAGGCGGCAGCCGATCTGCGCTCACGCCTCCATGCACAGGGGCAATCCGTCTGGGCCGGCACCTTTCACAGCATCTGTGATCGCCTGCTCCGTGATCACGGTCACACCATCGGCTGGGAACAGCCCTATACGATCTATGACACCCTGCAGCAGGAAGCCCATCTGCGCCATGCCGCCGAACTGCTGAACTACCCCGTCAATAGCCCCCATGATTTCAAGAACCTGCGCGACTGCATCAGCAGCCGTAAGCGCCAGGGCATTGGTGCCGGTGAGCAACGTTTCACCGCGCCTTGGGATGCACCGCTCGTACTGGGAGTCGACTGCTGCTATCGTCAGCTGCTTGCGGACCAGCATGCCCTTGATTACGACGACCTGATCTTAAAGGGCGTTCAGCTTCTACAAAGCGACGACGAGACCGCGCTCCTCATTCGTAATCGCTTCCGTTACCTCTTTGTGGACGAGTTTCATGATGTTTCGCCCGAGCAATACGAGCTTATTCGTTTGCTCGCCCCGCCCCATTCCCGGGACCAGCATGTCATGACCGTCGCCGACACTAACCAGTCGATCTATAGCTTCCGCGATGCCAACGCACCGGAGATGATCGCCAGCTATACGCGAGACTATCACCCCCGCCGCTTCCGCCTGGAAGAAAACTATCGTTCGGCCGGTAACCTCGTACGCGCGGCCCAGTCGCTCATCACCGCCGGCGGTGCCACGGCCCGCACCGTCGTGGTACATGCTGACCACCATCCCATCGACTACTGCAGTTGTGCGAGCGATGAGGCCGAGGCTGCCCATCTAGCTCGGCAAATCGAACGTGCCCGCGCCACCGGTCGCTATACCTATGGCGACATTGCCGTGCTCTACCGCACCCATGCCCGCGCCAACAAGGCCGAGGAAGCCCTGCTTCAGCACAACATCCCACTCACGCGTATCCAGCCCAATCGCTTTTTCGACCAGCCCGATGTACAGGCCGCCTTACGCTATCTCGCGCTGATCGCCGCCTTGCATGACGATGACTTTGAACCTGCCCTCAACTGGCCACGCGTCTTGGTGGACGAGCTGACCATGCTCCATCTGCGCCGCGTTGCCCACGCTGCCGGCCTATCCGTCAGCCAACTCGCCCGCCAGCTTGATGACTACGTCGATCATCTCAGCCCGCTTACTCGTGTCACTATCCAGACGTTCTTGTCCACTGTCGCAGCCGAACTGTTGCCTGTTGCCGCTGAACCTATCGCGGTCGTCGTCGCAAAGTTACTCACGGTCCTTGCTCAACGGCGCAGCCCTATTCCTGCCGCACGCCGTGCTGATGCCACTGCTGTGCTCGATCTTCTGGCGCGACCACTGCTTGCGCCGCTTAACCTCCTATACGCTGCCATCACCGCCAGACGACCGCTCACCTTGCTGCACGATGGCACCGTCGATAGCACAGCCGCTACCACCATCCTAGAACATGTCATGGTGCACTATCTGCGTCACCCCGTGAGCGTCGAGCTCGGCCCTACACCCACCGATCCTTTTGCGTTCTCCGTGAGCCTTGGCAAGCTATTGCCCTTCGGCCAGGATGGACTTGCATTACAAGTGCGCGACGCCTTGACCATCCGCTTCAGCCTCAGTACTCAGGCCTGGCGGCTCGGCCAAATGCTCCTCATGCGCTACGAAACGCTGCGCCACGACACCTTTGTCTTCTATGACGTCGAAACCACCGGTGTCCACGTGCCTACCGCTGAACTCCTCGAGATCGCCGCTCTCAAGCTCACTGCGGGTCAACCACAAGCGCACCCTTTTCATAGCATGGTGCGCCCACACGGTCCAATTCCCTCGGATGCTACCCGTATTCATAATATTCACTGGCCGGATGTGTGCGCTGCTCCGACGCCCGCCACCATCCTGCCGCAGTTCATCGAGTTCATCGGCGACGCCACGCTCGTCGGCCACAACCTTGAGCAGTTCGATCACCCGCTCCTATGTCGTCTGATCCGTACCCTTGGCTTGCCGCTGCCCACCAATCCCACCCTCGATACCTGTGCCCTTGCCCATCGGCTGTTGCCCTACGCATCGCATAAGCTCGAAGATTTGGCCCATCACTTCGGTATCAGCGCTCCCCAAACCCACCGCGCGCCTGATGATGTGCAGCTGAACGCCCAGGTTTTCGAGCACCTGCTAGACCTGCTGGCGCACGAAAAAGAGCTCGACGTGCTCGACGAAGCCCTCCCACTCGTCGCCCTCGGTACCCACGCCGCTGGCATCCCCGCCGAAGGTGAAAACGAACTGCTTGCCATCGCCGGTGCACGCGCCTCTCAAGCTGGCCTTGGCGTCCAACTTGCCGCACGTCTCACGACCTTGGTAGCCCAACCCCAGCAACTCCTTGACGCCGAACATTGGCTCTCTACGCTCCCAACCGCCGCACCCGCCGATGATCTACAGTGGACCGCCATGCACGACCGCTGGCAATCGCTCATCGACCATTACTGCCGCATCACAGACGACCTGAGCCTTCCCGCTTTTCTCCACTATGCCGCTCTAGCTGCGCCCATTGATTATCAACCGAACGATCAGGGCCGCGTCGCCATGATGACTATTCATACCGCTAAAGGCCGCGAATGGCCGCTCGTCTTCCTGATCGGCGCCGAAGACGACCTACTTCCCATCTGGAGTTGCAAGACGCTCGCAGAGCTTGAGGAAGAGCGCCGCGTCCTCTATGTCGCCATCACCCGTGCTAAGCAGCGCCTCTGCAT
>JACDGP010000161.1 GCA_013821605.1 Herpetosiphonaceae bacterium | reverse complement strand
GCAGCTCTAGACAACTGGCTGCCGTCTACCCAGCCGACGCTGCTCCCGCTGAGGAGAAAGCGTGTGACTTCGTCGTTGCCTGCAGCAACCGGCAAAAAGACCTGCACACCACGCAGAGCTGCATCGGGACTGCTGGACGCCGCCATCGCCACCCGCGCCATAGCGGTGGTGTCAACATCAAACTGGTCGTACACGGCGGGATTGTGCGCCATGTTAGTGAAATACAGCCAGCCATTGAACAGCAGGCTGGCCAAGCCGACCGTGTACGGCAGCACTTGGACGACCCGTTGGTTGGTCCTGCCACCCACCGTTTGGCAAAAGGCCGCTAAGCCCAGGCCAACGAGCGCACAGCCCGGTGCCAGCGCACCAAACGAGCGCATCGCATGGGGGGCACCGGTACTGAAGAGACCCGGTACCAGCGCAAGCGCAATCCAGCTGACAAAGACAAGCGCGCTATGCCTCCGGTACATGACCACGACGCCCAGTCCGAGCAACAGCAGCAATCCTGCGAAAGGATCCAACATTGGCACACCGGGCGCATGATGACGCCCGTTGAGTTCGCCTTGTACATGCCACATCAGCATATAGCGCTCAGCATTGCGCGCGAGCAAGACCAGTGGGCTATCCCCGTTGGTGGTAGTGCTGTTCGCAATTGCAACCCGAGCAGTCCGTCGCGTAAACCCATCATAGTCGCTCAGGACGAAGCGCACAAGCGGCAACGTCACGAGGGTACCAATGATCAGTGCGGCGACCAATGCCGGGACGCTCCGTCGCCATTCTTCTCGCTTCCGGCCTAAGCGCAGTGCTGTGAGCATCGCGAGGATGACCGGTGCGAGCCGCCCCGTGTGGTAAGTGTAGGTCGCCAAGCCGGCGCACAGTGCTGCTAAGCTCATGCCGAGTATGGGCCACCAGCGCCCAGCCAGAATCTTGCGGCGTGAGGGTTGCGGCTCACTCTGCTTCGGCAGCGGTGCAAGTGCACGCCACATGCAGCCTATCGCTAGTAGCACGAAGAGTTGATCCAGCGTCACTGGGAAGGCCCAGCGGCTCATGCTCAAGCTCCATGAGGTCCAAGCGAGCAAGGCGGCTGCATAAAGTGCGGCACGTGCCCCAACCAGCGGACGGATAGCCCACCATAAAGCCAATGGTGCTAGGGAACCGGCCAGTGCGCTGACCAGGCGTACGGACCACAGGTGTGGTCCGAAGATGCCGACGACCGGTGCCATCAAATAGAACAGGAGCGCCGGTAAGTCGGCACCCTCAACCACATACACGGGACGAAAGGTTGGGTCCTGCCAAATTCGCAGTGCCAATAGTCCATGGCGCGCTTCATCACGCCAAAGGCCGAGCGGCTGTGTATCGAGCCGGTACAGGCGCAGGAGCATAGCTATCAGTACAAGCATGACAAGGCTAGCAGCTTCGAAGCGCGGCCAACGCATGCCCCGCGCGTCCTTCAGCTTAGGCAATGGGACAGCTTCGGGAGCAGCACTCATGCTGGCCAACACTATGATGGTGCCGCAGCAGAGCCCGGTCAGACCCAGCGCGACATTAAGCCCGAGTCGTATGCTCACCAGCGCGCTAAACGCCAGGATGCTCCCGATCCACGGTGCAAATGGAAACGTGCGCCTGACCCACGTAGCCCTCATACGCGACCAGCGCGAGAGTACTGGCAATGCCACGAGCATGAGCAGCGACAGCAGCGCCCACCATGGCCATCCAGTGCTTGGAAGCAGATAGCTGGCATCGAGCGGATCGATAGCTGCCATAGCCACGGCACAAACACAAGCGATCCCGCCTGCGCCTGCCGCCAGAGCAGGCGCACCAACCCGCCATAACAGCAGCCAGACCAGCAGTGGCAGCATGAGGAACAAAGTGGCCCGTTGCAGACTAAGGAACCAACCACTCGCGTCTGCGGGCGTGATCACACCGCCTTCGATCGCGACGCCAACATTACGGCTATCATGAAGGCCTGGACGGACATAACTGCTCTCCAGCCTTAGAGGGGTGTTTCCTACTGGGGCGGTCGGTATAAGCAGTTGATAGTGGCGCCAGCCAGTCGTGATGGGAAAGTGCACGAGTTCGTGCTGCCGATCCTGCAACGCCAAATTTCCCGGCGCGACACCGGCGGGCCGGGCTGCACTCAGATGCAGGCTGACGGAAGCTGGCTGGCCATCGTAGCCATACAACACAAGTTGGCTCGTAGCTTGCGACCAGCGGTAGCGTTCGGCGGAGTTCTGCTGGACACCATAAAAGTTGACCAGCATCCGGTCACTTACCCGATCCCCAACCACAAAGCGTAGCGATCGGGCCGCGACACGCGCACTAACGAGCAGGAGACCCAGTGACAGCACAAACAAGCACGCGGTCATCCCTAGCGCATGGGGCGGTAGAGCAAGCACGTCACGCTTCATAGATTTGCCTACGGCATACATACGGGTGCAATCCGTGGTGGAAGTGCAGTCGCCAGAAGGCGTGCTGCAGCGTCGCCGAGGGCATAGGCCCGGAATAAAGGACCCTCTCCATTGGGATAGCAGGGCAGGTTGGCGACGGGCCTTGCCTGCGGCCCCAGTGCACGCAGTGCCGCCTGCTGTCTTGATGGGGAGGAGCCAGCGGGCAGCAACACCAGCGCCTCCCCGCCAGCAGCTCTAGACAACTGGCTGCCGTCTACCCAGCCGACGCTGCTCCCGCTGAGGAGAAAGCGTGTGACTTCGTCGTTGCCTGCAGCAACCGGCAAAAAGACCTGCACACCACGCAGAGCTGCATCGGGACTGCTGGACGCCGCCATCGCCACCCGCGCCATAGCGGTGGTGTCAACATCAAACTCGTCGTATACGGCGGGATTGTGCGCCATATCACCGAAGTACAGCCAGCCATTGAACAGCAGGCTGCCCAGACCGACTGCGTAGGGCAGCAGACGTATCAGGCGTTGATTGCTCCCACACTCTACTCTCTGGTAAAAGGCCGCTAAGCCCAGGCCAACGAGCGCACAGGCCGGTGCCAGCGCACCAAACGAGCGCATCGCATGGGGGGCACCGGTGCTCAGAAGCCCCGGCACCAGGCCGAGGACCAGCCAGACAAGAAGTAGCAATGCGACCCGTCGGCGCTGTAACATGGCCGCTCCAAGCCCAATGAGAAGCAGCAGACCCGCAAAAGGGTCAAGCATCGGCACACCCGGTGCATGGTGGCGGCCGTTCAGTTCACCCCGTACGTGCCACATCAACAGATAGCGCTCCATATTGCGCATAAGTAAGATAAGCGGCGCATGGCTATCTTCAGCACCTGCGTTCACGACTGCCACCTGATCAGTTCGTCGTGTGTAGCCACCATAGTCGCTTAAGATGAAGCGTACGAGAGGGAACACCACCAGCAGCCCAACCAGGAGCGCAACGGCGAGTGCGGGCAGTGCCCGCCACCAGTTTGCGCGACTCCATCCCAAGCGCAGAACGGTCAGAATGGCTAGGAGCGCAGGTGCCAGCCGGCCGGTATGGTAGGTATAGGTTGCCAACCCAGCACACAATGCTGCAAGGCTCATGCCCAGTACCGGCCACCATTTCGTCGCCACAAAGCTTTGGCGCAAAGCGGATGGATGCTCCGTTAGTTGCACGGGTGCCAGAGCACGCCACATGCAGCCGAACGCTAGGAGTACGAACAGCTGGTCAAGTGTCACCGGAAAAGCCCAGCGACTCAGGCTTAAACTCCACGAGGTCCAAGCAAGCAGTGCCGCAGCATACAGTGCTGGTCGTATCCCAATCAGCGGCCGTGTCGCCCACCAGAGGGCCAACGGTGCCAAGGCACCCGCCAATGCGCTCACCAAACGTACCGACCACAGATGCGGTCCGAAGATCCCGACGACCGGCGCTATCAGATAGAACAGGAGCGCAGGCAGATCAGCACCCTCCACGACATAGATCGGACGGAAGGTCGGGTCGCGCCAAATCTGCAAGGCGAGCAAGCCATGGCGTGCTTCGTCACGCCACAGACCGAGAGGTTGCGTGTCGAGATGGTAGAAGCGCAGCACACCGGCCAGCACGACGAGACCGATGAGGCAGGCAGCTTCGATGCGTCTCACGGGGTAGCCCGGCTCAGGAACGGCATGCTTAAATGCCGACTCTGCACGGTCACCGGCGAAGCTGCTCACGACCATAAAGCTGCCGACCAGGAGCAGGCCAAGACCCACGGCGACATGGAGCCCCAGGCGTAACCACAGTAGTGCGCTCATTGCGACAGCTGCGCCTAGCCATGGCGCAAATGGCAGGACGCGCGACACCCAGGCCATCGCGACGCGCAGACCACGTACCAATGCGGGTTGCACTGCCAGCACCAGCAGTGGCACCAGCGGCCACCATGGCCACCCTGTCGTTGGCAGGATATAACCGGCATCAAAGGGCTGTAACGCCGCCCAGGCAACTGCACCTACAGCCAGACCACCGGCACCAAGCGACCACCAGGTACCTGCACCGGCCCGCCACAACAAAAGCCAAACCAGCAGTGGCAACGTGCCAAGGAAAAGTGCTCGTTGTGGGTCCGGGAACCAGTCATTGGCGTCAACGGGCCATGCACTCCCATTCATGAGTGCCACACCAACATCACGTGTATCGGCACCCCCAGGTCGAAAGGTAGTGGTCAGTAGTTGCAGCGCAGTTTCACCCGTTGTGGTGGTCGGCACCACCAGCTGATAATCGCGCCAGCTAGCTGCGATCGGGAGCCGTACGAGCACTCCTGTAGGCGTCTGCACAGCGAGTATTGCTGTCCCCACACTGCCAGGACGTGGGGAAGTGAGCCGGAGATCGAGGGCCGCAGGCCGGCCATCATAGCCATACAAAAAAAATTGACTTGTAGCTTGCGACCAGCGATAGTGCTCAGAAGAGTTCTGCTCCAGGGCGTGAAAGTTAACCAGCATGCGGGCAGCTGCCCTGTCACCAACAGTAAACTCTATACGACGTGTCGCAACGCGCGCACCGAGCAGCAGCAAGCCCAGCGCTAGCACAACCAGCAACATGGGAATCAGAAGGACACCACCACTCGTTGCCTTTCGGACACGGAGCAGCATTCTAGCGACGACCTCAGGACGAAGGCTAATGCCCACTACGGCTCATGTTCTAAAATCTACGGCCTATTGCTCATCCGAAGGCATCTCGTGTTCGTGTACGCTATCTTCCTAGGAGCAGGACGCTGTTATTATAGAACCGTTTCGCCGGCCAATTGGCGCACAACATCCAGCGTATCAATTTCCGTCGCCGGTTTATCATGGCGCCACGCGACGATCCGTGGAAAACGTAAGGCATACCCGCTGCTATGCCGCGTCGAAGGCTGAATCAGATCAAAGGCGATTTCGAGCACGATATGCGGTTCAACGATCTTCATTCGGCCCCGATCTTCGATCACATGTGCACTAAACCAGGTCGTTAATTCCTGGATCTCAACATCGGTCAGGCCGCCGTAGGCCTTGCCGATCGTCAACAGCTCTGCATCGTTGACGGAACGCCGCACGGCAAATGTATAGTCGCTCAACAAATGGCGGCGATTGCCGTTGCCTACCTCCACGGCGACGACGACGACGTCGATGGTAGCGAAGGCCTTCTTGACCTTTAACCACTCGCGGCCACGCCGCCCTGGTCGGTAGGATGCGTCAGGGTCTTTGACCATTAAGCCTTCATTGCCACGTGCTCGAGCCGCCT
Organism: Herpetosiphonaceae bacterium; assembly: GCA_013821605.1. GTDB lineage: Bacteria > Chloroflexota > Chloroflexia > Chloroflexales > Kallotenuaceae > JACDGP01. The sequence continues at coordinate 6,183 of JACDGP010000161.1, read as the reverse complement.
CGAATAACGCATCAATGCGGCTTACATCGCGGACCAGCAACTGCAACGAGGGCGTGACCGGTGCGCCGTAGACCGGGTTTTCTTCGATGGTATAACCCCCCGCTTCGACCAACTGTGTCAAACGCGTACGGCGCTGGTAAAGGGGATGCTCCAGCAAAACGGTGCCATTCTGGTATAGCATGTCAAAGGCGACAAAGATCACCGGCGCGGCGGCTTGCACTTCGTCACTGACAACCTTGCGACCCAGCCGCGCTTGCAACGTTTTGAAGGATAAAATCTGGTCGCCACGCGCCGCCAAAATTTCGCCATCGAGAATAAACTCGCCCGGCAGCGCCCCCAAAGGCTCGATCACCTCAGGAAAGCGGTGTGTCACCTCATCCAAGGTGCGGGAAAATAGTGCGACTCGCTCGTCTGTTTTATGCACCTGCACACGCACGCCGTCGTATTTGTCTTCCACAAAAAAACGACCCGTGATCGATTGCCGGATCTCTTGCGGATCCTGAATTGGCGATGCCAGCATGAATTTGAGCGGGCGAAACATGCGCAACCGCACAGTGTGCTGCTCGCCATGGCGTAGCAGCACGGCCGTCTCGCCAATATCACCCAACAGCATGTTGGTCCACTGTACCTCCCCGACCGGCACATTGGCCAGCCGGGCGAGGCTATCTTCGAGCTGACCTTCTTGCAACCCAATCCGCAAGTCGCCGCCCATCATCAGCTTGATCGCATATGTGGCCTCAAGCACGGTTAAGCGCCGCAACAGTGCTACCAGCAGGGGACGCTTCTTGCTCGGTCCGCGCGCCCTATGGAGCTCGATATAGAACTGCTGCATCGCCAGCAGTGTGGTCGTAGGCTCTTCAGCCCCGTGCCCCGGCAACACCTGTGCTGCGGCTAAGCCGCTTTCGCCCCATGTGACCAGCAGCCGTTCCCACTCGTCGGCTCCAACTCCGGTAATCTCACGCACTGCATCCCGGACTAGCGCGCCCCCAATATTAAGCACGCGTTGATCGGCCAGTGGAAATGGATTGCCTGCCAAAAAATGGCAAGCGATGACTAAGTCAGCATCACTCAACGCCGGCAAATAGTCTGCTAAAATACGCGCCTTTTCGAGTTTTTTCGTTGTCCCCGCAACCCGCTCACAGATCAAGCAAAATTCGTTAAACAGCATGCTCATCCTTCCCCCATATGATACAGCAAGATATGCTCATATGGGGGCATGTCGCCTATTTAACGCGCACGTTCCCGAGCAGCACAACCTGCAGCACACCGCCGCCGGGTGAAAAGGCCGGCAACTGCTCGCGGGACTGACCATCATAGAGCCCCACCTGCAGCTGGTAGCTACCGGCTGGCAGTGGCGGAAGTGCGATATCGGCACGATCGATCACTAATTCGCCTGGCTGCCAGTGCGAGGTAGGATAATCGGCATAGCGCAACGGCAAGTCGCGTTGTGCTACGATGCGACCGCCCTGATCGATCACATGCAAAAACAGCGCATAGTCATGCGCCATAGGCCGTATAGCCCGCAGATACAGGTTGACTTGGAGTGCCTGTCCAACGCGCAGGACCAACTCGTCCGTTGGAGGCAGCGGAGTGATGCGACTGCGGGGTGCACCGGCGGCATCTGCATAGCCCAGCAGGGTAACTGCCTCGCCCCAGCGGACAGTTTGTCGCGTAAAACCCATCCTATCTTCATGCTCACCCAAATCCAGCAGTAGGCCACCGGGACCGGGCTGCTTGCCGAGCCGGCGCTCTGGATATTGGGCGAGGATGTGGCCACCAGCGATGAGTTGCGCCAGGGCTGCAACATCATCCCGGCCTCGCTCATCACTGTTGATGACCAGATACTGGAACCCGTTAGCACGGTACCAGGTCAGTGAGTGATCGGTTAACCGCGTCACGGGTAGCACCACCGGATCCCCAGCCCATTGGACCGGATTCATTTCGACCGCCGACAACATACCCCGTGGTAAGCTACGTAAGGCCGACCCAGCCGCAACCATCGTATACGGTTGACTCCAATAGTGGAGCAGCTGGACCGTTTTGATCGCAGGCGGCAGCAACAAGCCAGCACTTAGCAGCACGAGCAGCGCCTGTCGCAGGCGCACCTGCCTAAGCAGGTCGGCGATGGACACGGCGGCGGCGGCGGCGAGCAAGATCAGCAGCGGAAAAATTGGCAGGAGGTTGCGCACAAAATTGACCGCCTGCAGGAGCAGCGGCAGCCACCCTGCGACGACGACGCCTAGTAGCAGTATGCTCTGGGATCGGCTGCGCCAGAGTAGGAGCGGTAGTCCCAGCAGCAGTAGCAGACAGCCGGCCGGCAGTAAGCCACTATTCCACGCAAAGGCCACATACTCACCGACCTGCCAGCGGCCCACAAAATCGCCGTGGACACCCGCGGCGTAATGCGCTGCATTAAAGCGTAGCCCAGCGACGAAATGACGCCAATCTAGCACCGCCCAGGGCGTGGTAAGCAGAAAAACGACTCCGGCCACCATGCACCCACCGATCATACGGATGAAAGGACGTCTGCCGCTTCGCAGTCCCAAAAAGAAGCCATGCGCGATTGGCAGTGCGATCAAGACCGTACCTGCGTTGTACTTGGTACCGGCTGCCAAACCCGCACCCAGTCCTGCCAGGCAGTACCCTTGCCACCCACCTATTGCGGTGATCGTCCAGGCCCCGATCAAGCACACCACGACCCATAGGCCGGTCGGCGCATCGGTGGTGATATAGTGGCTATGCTCGACATGAAAGGTCGCGACAGCCAGAGCCAGTCCTGCCAGCAATGCGACCCGCCGATCAAACATGCGCCGTCCGAGCATATACAGAGCCGGGATCGTCAGGGCCCCTAGCACCGCAGTCAGCATCCGATCCCATACGTATACACTGGGAGCCGTAGTCCATAGATACGTCTTGAGCGGCAGATCCTGCACCGCCATATGCAGCCCCTGTCGCGTAGCCCACCAGCTATACAGCCGTGTGACCACTGCTAACAAATAGTAAAACAACGACGGGTACAGGAAGGTATGCGGATTCGGATCATGCTGCTGCAACATCCGCACGACCACTTCAACGAGGGCTGGCTCGTCCGGGTGTTCCACCGAAGGCAACCCCCAGTTAAGTGCCCACACCCGAAGTCCGAGCGCAAGCAGGAACAAACCACCCACGATCAGATAGTTTCGCCGGGCCGGTGACTGCGGTTGACGGAGCGGTGTATTCGTTTCTGTATTCAATCACGTGTCCGAGAGAATGTTATACTGACCGGATTGTAACCGAGAGCACCACCAAGCATTGCAGAATCACACCTCACGGCGTCACCATCCTTATGTTCTTCACGCTTCTTAGGATACTGTATTACCTGCTATGGCTCGGCATCGCCAATGTTATAGTCTCCTATATCAGCACGACCAACGGAACCGAAAGGATTGTTCTTTGATTATCTCGCGAGCGTGGCACTGGTCAACCAAGTGCATAGTCATTATGCTGTTCTTTCTCACGGGATGTGGTATTGAAACATTGCCGGTGGCCTCACAGAACGGGGTCGTTGCTCAACCACCCGCTACCACGCGACCACGGCCACCGATCGCGAGCAACGTATCTGCTGCTCTCCAACCGGTACCTTTACCAACCGCTCTGACCGTCGTCCAGGCAACTCCTACCCAGGATGTACCGGTGCCGGTAGGTCCCGCCAGCCAAGGAGCTCGGGCTTCAACCCTCGTGCCCACGAAACAGGTAAGCTGCCCAGATGCAACCGGCCCCATTACTGCACCGATCGTGTTTGGGGAAGGCCAGGGACTGATGATGGTGCAGCCCACTGATCAGCATGTCGTTCCCGTGGTCAAGGAACCGGAAAATGTCACAGAACCAGAAAATGTATGGGCACATGATCCGGTATGGTCGCCCGATGGTACGACCCTCGCCTTTACTTTATCGCAGCCCACAGTTGATCCTGACCTCGCGTGGCTTCAAGTTGGGATGGTCTGTGGGCTTGATCGAGCCACCGGCAAAGGCCGCGTGCTGGAGCGTGGCACAACTCCACTCGAATCGGTCGAGGTCGGTGCTTGGGAGCCGTCCGGCCATGCCTTATTGGGCACCGTGCACCAGCCACAACTTGACGCGCAAAAGAATTATGTCAGCGACAACATCGCCGTCATCAGGTACGACCTGCTGACACACCAGCGCCAAACCCTGGTTGCAGATGCAGCGAGTCCTGTACTGTCGCCTGACGGCAAGCATCTGCTCTGCTTGCATGTGGATGCGACATCCTACGCCGTCAGCCTGATGGTAAGCGGTCCGGATGGTCACGCTCCACAAACGCTGCTTCCCAACACGGTAGATTTTGCCTCGATCGTTGCCCCGCAGTGGTCGCCAGACGCCAAGAGCATCGTCTTCACTGCAAGTGGTGGTCCAACTCAAGGCCATAGCCAGACGCCGCTAGACCGCAGCTGGCTTGATACCTTGCTTGGGGTGAGCGTCGTTGCAGCGCACGGACTGCCCGCCGATGTATGGCTGATCGGCGCAGATGGCAAGGGGCTGCGACGATTGACCAACAAAGGGCTGGATGATCCGCGCGCAGCCTGGAGTCCCAACGGGCGCCAGATCGCCTTTACAACCGGTGCAGCCGGCGGCATCTGGCTGATGGATCTGGCGAACCTCCAGATGCGGCAAATCAGCGAGCAAGGACACTACGGCGGTATCGCCTGGCTCGCGCACTAGCGTTGCGGCACTTCAGGTTGATTCTTGTCCGCATCACCCACACCAGATGCCCTTAGTCATCCGGTATAATGGTGGTTCCTAACGAGAGGCTACCCTATCTATGCTCACCAATCACTCGCCGTTGCCCAAGCTGCGTCCCATTGTGCTCGTCCCGCTCATCGCGCTGTGCAGTCTCCTTGCTGCGTGTACCGCCGGTCCTACCGTATCGAACGTTCCATCAATCACAGCGACAGCGAGCGCGGTGGCATCCCCTACGCGCGTGACACGCCCCACGGCAACCATGGCACCCTTGAGCACGCTGGCGCCAACTGCTACCGCAGTCCCCACGCCTCCCAGCACCGCTACACCGGTGTTCGCCGACACGGCCACCATCCATGCACGCTCTACGGTGCCGATTTTGTGCTATCACCAGGTTCGGGACTGGACGGTCGATGACGCGACGGTCGATAAGGCGTATATTATGCCAATCAAGACCTTTGCCGAGCAGATGGATTTTCTGGATCAGCAAGGATATCACACGATCAGTCCGGACCAGTTATATGCCTATCTGACGACGGGTGCGTCGTTGCCGGCCAAGCCCGTATTGCTCACCTTTGACGATGGTCACGGCAGCGAGTGGACGAATGCGGTTCCGGTGCTGCAGAAGCACCACTTTCAAGCAACCTTTTTTATCATGACCGTGGTCTTAGACAAACCCCACTGGCTGTCCAGCGACCAAGTCAAGCAACTCGATCAGATGGGCATGACCATCGCTGCTCATACCTGGGATCATCATCGTGTGACCCGCTATAGTGGTGACGACTGGAAGCAGCAGATTACACTTCCAACCAAGGAGCTCGCCGACCTCACGGGTCATCCCATCAAGTATTTCGCCTATCCCTATGGACTGTGGAATACGGCGGCCTTCCCATATCTCAAGGACGCGGGCTTTCTGGCCGCTTTCCAACTCAGTGACAAGATGGATCCGGGAGCGCCGTTGCTGACCATCCGCCGCATTATTGCCAGTGGCACCTGGAAACTTCAGACGTTTCAGGACAATCTTGCCGAAGATTTCTGATGATTGTTCGTACCCTAATGTAAATATGGGTCGCTCGGCTGGGCAACCGGCTCAACGTGCGCGTCGGTCACCACAAAGCGGGGTGAGCCATCGGGCAGGTCAATCTCCATCTTCCCCGTGACGTGCACCCACTGATCGGCGGGCAGCGTTTCCCCTGGTGCCCACTTGACGGCCAATGCGCTGCCGCGCCGATCCGCGACGCAGCAGGCGAGCGTGTACCGCACCACGGAAAACTCGCCTGGAAACTGCGTGGGGGCGTGGTAGACAAAGCCAATCACGTCGACCGGCGCGCCATTCGCTTGCACCGGTGTCAAGGTCAGGCGCGCGCGTGCCCAATCCTGCAGGGTCCAACTCGCAGTGTTGTCAACGCGTGGCGGTCGACCATAGCTCCGACCAACGCTATTCAAATT
>JACDGP010000160.1 GCA_013821605.1 Herpetosiphonaceae bacterium | reverse complement strand
CACCCATCCAAGGTTGGCTATAAAGATCTGGTGCCCCTGTGGAAGGCAGAGAAGTTTGACCCAGACGCCTTGATGCGGCTCTTCGTCCAAGCAGGGGCAAAGTACTTCGTCGGGCAGGCGATGCATCACGACAACTTCGATAACTTCGACTCGCGTCACCAGCGTTGGAACGCGGTTAATATCGGTCCCAAGAAGGATATTAGCGGACTGTGGCGTGCCGCAGCCAGGGCGCATGCTTTGCCCTTCGGGCTGACCGAACACCTGGGTGCCAGCTTCAACTGGTTCGAAGTCAATAAACACAGCGATACGTCCGGCCCCTATGCCGGCGTCCCGTATGACGGCAACGACCCGGCCTTTGAGGATCTGTATTATCATAACCAGGGCTCTGCACTGGAGCAGAACGGTGAGTGGCGCTGGTACACCGACAATGCAGACTTCCCGCGGCACTGGTTCGACCGGATCAAGGACGTGATCGATAAGTACCAGCCGGACTTCCTCTACTCAGATGGAGGCGTGCCGTTCGGCGAAATTGGCCTGCGAATCATTACCCACCTGTATAACACGAGTGCGGCCGTGCACGGCACGAATCGCGCGGTCTACACCCAGAAGAATACCGACCCTTCAATGCACATGGTTGGCGTACTCGATATCGAGCGTGGACAGATGGATGCGATTGCCGAGCGCCCCTGGCAGACAGACACCAGTGTCGGTGATTGGTTTTACAACGTGCGTGATGTCTACAAGACACCGGAGCATGTATTGGAGATGCTGGTAGACATCGTCAGCAAGAACGGCAACCTCCTGCTGAATATACCGCAGCGCCCCGACGGTACGATCGACGACGAGTGCGAGCACCTGCTTCGACAGATGGCGGCGTGGATGGAGCCGAACGGCGAAGGCATCTTCGGCAGCCGTCCCTGGGAGGTGGCCGTTGAGGGACCATCGCTCGTGAAGGCGACTGCCCGTTTCGAGGAACCGGTGGTCGTGTGGTCGCCGGAGGACTTCCGCTTCACGAGCAAAGGGGATACAGTCTACGCCTACCAGATGCGGTGGCCCGAAGACGGGAAATCGATCATCCGCTCCTTCGCGTCGGGCAAGACAAAGCCCGTCACCGAAGTCCGCCTCCTTGGCCACGGGAGCGTTGCATTCGACCAGACGGCCGATGGTCTGCACATCTCCTTGCCATCTGTCGCGAAGGTTGAGGGGCCTCATGGCTTTGCGATTACGCAAGCTTGATGACCTCAATGGCTGCTAGGTCCACACATAATAATGGGAGCTGGGGTGATCAGGGTAATGGCACGTATCACAACCCGATTTTGCCGGCCGATTATAGCGATCTGGATGCCATTCGGGTCGGCAATGATTACTACGCCATCTCTTCGACCTTCCAGTTCTCGCCCGGCATCATCGTGCTCCATTCGCAGGACTTAGTGAACTGGTCGATCCTTGGACATGTGGTCACCGACCTGACACAGATTGGTCCTGAACTTAACTGGACGAGCATGGACCGCTATGGTCGGGGCATTTGGGCACCGGCAATTCGGTATCATGACGGCCGATACTGGGTTTATTTCTGCACGCCCGATGAAGGCCTCTTCATGAGTACGGCTGCGTCACCAGCAGGTCCCTGGGCACCGCTGAAGCAACTATTCCCGTGGGCAGGCTGGGATGACTGCTGCCCGTTCTGGGACGAGGATGGCCTAGGTTATCTCATTGTCACCCATTTCTCCGACAACTACAAAATCCATCTCTTCCGACTGACGGTAGATGGCACAGCGCTCGTGCCGGGGACAGATCAGGTGATCCACCAATCTGCGGGGAGCGAGGCCAGCAAGCTGTTCAAGGAGCAGGGGCTTTACTACCATTTTTTCAGCGAAGTACACAACGAAGGGCGCGTGCCGATGATGGCGCGCGCTAAGCATATCTATGGGCCTTATGAAGTGCGGCAGCTCATGCACGTTAACCGTGCAGTCGATAAAGAGCCAAACCAAGGTGGCCTGCTCCAACTGCCGAGCGGCGCGTGGTATTTTCTGACCCACCAGGGCAGCGGCGACTGGGAAGGACGGGCCGCCTGCCTGCTGCCGGTCACTTGGGTTGATGGTTGGCCGATAATTGGACACATCGGTGCAGACGGCATCGGGAACATAGTTTGGAGCGATACCAAGCCAATTCGAGGTTGCCCTGCCACGGCACCACAGACGAGTGATGAGTTCAGCAGTTCGACCTTGGGAGTGCAATGGGAATGGAACTACCAGCCACGCGCCGACAGGTGGTCACTGCGTAAGCGACCGGGCTGGCTGCGGCTCCAAGCCTTCCCGCCACTGCGTCCCGGTGATTTTCGCTCTGCAGGTAACACGCTGAGCCAACGCTCAATGCGCACTACCAGCAATGTCGTCACCATCAAAATGGATATCTCCCATATGACGGATGGACAGCAGGCAGGGCTGTGTCACTTTTCCTGGGCTTACAGCCTGTTTGGCGTCGTGCAAAGCGGCAGCAGCCGGACGTTGTACTGCAACAATGATGGTCAAACAACGTTCGGTCCACCTGTCGTCGAAGGAATGATCTGGTTGCAGTCGCACTGGGGCTTCGACGGCAGGAGCCACTATGGTTATAGTCTAGACGGAACATGTTTCACGGATTTTGGAGCCGCCTACCAGCTAACGTGGGGAGCATATCGCGGTGATCGCTTCGGTATATACTGCTTCAATGACCAGGGCGAGAGTGGCTTCGTTGACGTGGATTGGCTCCATTATGCCCTCCGTCTGCAGGACAGAACAGAGCCTCAGTCCTAGTTGGAGGTCCTCGTTAGTACACCTCAGGCACAAACGTTTGATCGGCAATCGGAGGGCGTATATATCCGGCGTCCTCCTGGCGCGGCGGGAGAGCGATGGGTGGAGGCGTTAAATCCTCATACGGGAGCATACTGAGCAGGTGGTGAATGCAGTTCAGGTGCGCCCGCTTTTTGTCATCAGCATGCACAACGTACCAGGACGCCGGTTTCATATCTGTATACGCAAACATCTCGTCCTTGGCTTTGGAATACTCCACCCAGCGCGACCGCGACTCGAGATCCATCGGGCTAAGTTTCCAGCGACGGGTTGGATCATGAATGCGGCTTTGAAAGCGGTGCTCTTGTTCGGCGTCGCTCACCGAAAACCAGTATTTGATCAGCTTTATGCCCGCGCGGGTCAGCATTTGTTCGAATTCTGGACAGGAGCGTAAAAACTCACGGTACTCTTCCTCGGTACAAAAGCCCATCACGCGCTCGACCCCGGCGCGGTTGTACCAGCTCCGGTCGAAGATCACCATCTCACCTGCAGCGGGAAGTTGAGCGACGTATCGTTGAAAATACCATTGCGTTTTTTCCCGCTCGGTCGGCGTACCCAGCGCGACCACGCGGCAGATACGTGGATTGAGGCTTTGCGTGATCCGCTTGATGGTCCCGCCCTTCCCGGCCGCGTCACGGCCCTCAAAGATCACGACGACTTTCAGGTCTTTGTATTTGATCCATTCTTGCAGCTTGGCGAGCTCGATTTGGAGCTTGGCCAGCTCTTCCTCATAGACTTTCGTTTTCAACTTCTTTGCCGACGGTTCGGCACCATCCACTGCCGGCGCTTGGCCGTTCTCCATAATGGCCTCATTCTCAACCAGCTGATCCTTTGATGGTTTAGGTGCCTTGGCCTTCTTCTTGTTCGCCATGGTGCTCTCCTGCTCTAATACGATCGAGAGAAGGTGGTAAGTTATGTCTATACTACAACCATGAGTCAATCCGAAGCACGGCTTGGTCATATCGACATAGCACAACTGCACAGTTGCCAGTACACTATGTCACGAGCAGCCTTTGACACTCTATAAGTTGAGGAGTTGCCACTACAATCCACGTGAGGATATATGCGACGCATTTTTCGAGAAAACGGGCTTTCGCTTGTCATGTTCGGGCTGTTTGCGCTGTCATTTTGTGGTCAAATCGTGACCGGCTATCGTACCTTTAATCATGACCAACAGGATCACAACCAGCCCGAGACCACTCTCGGTCACTACCTTACAAGCGGTCACTTCGTGGAGGCAACCTTTGAGAACTGGGAAAGCGAGTTCTTGCAAATGGGCGTGTATGTACTCTTGACCGTGTTCCTACGCCAGAAGGGCGCACACGACTCTAAAAAATTTGACGGGCCGGAACCCGTCGACGCGGATCCAAACGACGCGCGCGTACAGCCAGGGGTGCCCTGGCCGGTACGAAGAGGTGGATGGATTTTGAAGATCTACCAGCATTCGCTGACACTGGCTTTGTTCGGCCTGTTCGCGCTCGCTTTTTCGCTCCACGCGCTCGGCGGAGCACGTGAATATAACACACAGCAAAAGGAGCATGGCAGCGAGCCAATCTCGACCGTCAAGTTCCTAGGCACATCAGAGTTCTGGTTTCAGTCGTTTCAGAACTGGCAATCGGAGTTTTTGTCGATCGGGACGCTGGTCGTGCTATCGATCTTTTTACGCCAAAAAGGCTCGCCTGAGTCAAAGTCAGTGGCCAGTCCCCATAGTGATACCGGTGGCGATTGAGCAACGATGAGCATGAAGGCTGCAGTCGACCCGCACTTTCCGGCGCGTAAAAATCGGCTCCTCGCCCAAACGATCTACCAGACGCTGGTCTTGCCACCGTTACGCCGGACGTTTGATAGGGTCGCGCTGCTGGATAGAAGTGGCGACGCAGGTCGGGGTTTGCCGACGATCTTATATAGTAATCACGTCTCGTGGTGGGACGGCTACCTCGCTTTTGTGCTGGAGCAGCACTGGCACGGCGAGTTTTATCTGATGATGGAAGAGGCACAGCTGCGGCGCTATCGTTTTTTTCAGCGTTGCGGCTGTTTTTCAGTCGACCGGCAGGACGCACGCGAAGGGCTACGGTCGGTACAGTATGCCGCCGATCTGCTACGAGGTGGGGCACAACGCACGCTGCTAATCTTTCCGCAGGGTACGCTTACACCCAATGACCGGCGGCCACTGATCACCTACCCAGGCGTCACGCACATTGCTAAACGCGTCGGAGCGGTACGCTGCATCCCGATGGCCATACGGCTAGAGTTCCTGCTCCAGCAGCGGGCCACGGCCTTTCTGCGCCTTGGTCCGGCGCATGTGATTGAGGGCGGTTCGGCCCGCGCCCTGCAAGCCGAACTCGACGCACGACTGCTGCAGGAGGTGGATTGCTTGCGCGATGATGTTGTCAGTGGCGATCCTACGGATTACCCGACGCTATTACGTGGGCGGCGCTCGATCAATGTGTGGTGGGATGAGGTGCGAACTAGCTTGACGCCCAAGCGCCGGCACTGAGGTAGCAGCGATCTACAATAGCTTTTAGATGAGCCCTTGACTCTCCCCCTACGGGAAACGCTATTATGCTCATGAAGGCTTTCGTGGGCCAAGGTGGAGGGTTGGATGTTCAAGATCGGCGACTTTTCGCGCCTCAGTCGGGTATCGGTCAAGGCATTGCGGTACTACGACGAGTTGGGCCTACTCAAGCCCATGATGATCGACCGCTGGACCGGCTACCGCTACTACAGCGCGGAACAGTTACCCCGCTTGAACCGCATCCTGGCCTTCAAAGAACTGGGGCTATCGCTGGAGCAGATTGCGCAACTGATCGACGAAAACCCATCGGTGGAGTACCTGCGCGGCATGCTGCGCTTGAAGCAAGCGGAGCTGCAGCAACGTTTGCAAGCAGAGCAGGCACGGCTGGCGCTGGTCGAAGCTCGGCTTAACTATCTTGAACAGGAGGGAACCATGCCTGAGTATGAAGTGGTTTTGAAAGAGGTACCGGCACAGCTGGTAGCTGTCGTGCGCGAGACGATTCCGAACTGGGGGCAGGTGAATGTGACTTTCAACCGGATCTTCGACGAAGTCAGTGGGTATGTGCAGGAGCACGGCGGTCACATTAACGGACTGCCTTTTGACCGCTGGCTCGATCCCGAGATGGCTGACACCAACATGCATGTCGAGGCAGCCGTTCCGATCCAGGCACCCATCCCCGAGTCTGAACGGGTGAAGGTGATTGAGATGGAAGGGGCCGCTAACATGGCGAGCGTCATTCACCATGGCAGCTTCGATGGTCTCTCGAACGCTTACAATGCGATCCTGCGCTGGATTGAGGCCAATGGCTATCGTGTACGTGGTCACAACCGCGAGGTGTACGTGCAATACGAGCGCACCGGTGCTCCGGCGAACTACGTCACCGAGATTCAGTTTCCGGTCGAGAAGGTGTAAGGCTGCTCTGAGGCTTGTTTCGTTGCCATGAACTTGAGCGGACCGGTAGACTATAACCTACCGGTCCGCTCAAACATTCTCTTGAAACTATGCCACGAGTGAGGGGCCTATGCCCATCGTCGCGCCACGCAGTCAGCCATTGACCCAGACGGGCGGTGTTTTCGTCGATGCCGGTAAGCAGGCCGGGCGAACACCCAGCGTGCGAACCGCTTCCACGCGCCGCCGGGCGGCAACGGGCACACGCTGGCGTACCGGCTGCTGGTTATAGCCCAAGGCCACCATGATCTGAGACAGTGACTGGGGCGCGATCTCGCGCATTTCCAGACCACGTGGCCCTTCTTCGATGATTAAACGTCGCATCTCAGGGTTGAGGCAGTGATGCGCGCCGCCACGACCACCCAGCATCTGCTGGTAGGCACCGACACCAAAGACGGCAACGACCAGCCCACCTTCCGTTTGTGGCAGCACCAGCGGCTCCTGCCCAGCACGAGGATACGCATCATCCGAGTCACAGGTACGTCGACCGCCGAGCCGAACCGCTTGCGCGGGTGCATCCCAGTCATCAACCGGCAGAATGATGAATTGCTGATCAACGATCAATGTATCAGGAGCCGAGACCATCAGCGAGCCGTCGAGCAGGTACCAGGGTGCAGCCCCATCCCGCCCGGCCTTGGTCTGGGCAACCTCGAACAAGAACATGCTGTGTGAGGCAACGGTATAGCGACCAAACTCGCCGACGACCTGTGGCACCGGGACGCCATGCCGGTCACAGACTGTCTGGATCGTCGTGAATAAGCGCCGGAAAAAGCCTTCGTAATCAAAGACAAAATCAAGCGCATAGGCTGCGGTCGGCATGCCACCACCAAAGTTGAACATACGGAGCGAGGGTGCGACGTGCCACAGTGCACAATATTGCTCCATGGCGCGGGTAAGAGCAGCAAGCCATTCGCCCTCGTCCTCGATCTGTGAGCCGACCATCGCGTGGTAGAGCACGAGTTCATGCCGTGTGTCACGCAGCGTTTCGGCCACCTGCAGCATTTCGTCTTCAAGGAGGCCAAAACGGTCGCCACCGGCACAGCGCGCCCATTCGCGGGCCCGTACGCCAAAGCGCACCGGCACACTGAGCTTGCGAAAGTGCTCGAATTCGTCAAGGTCATCCAGAACCGGGACGACGCGCGCGCTGCCGCGTAGGCGCAGGCGCACCACAGCGTGGAGGTACTCGGCATCCTTGGAGCCGTTACAAAAAACCCAACGATCATGTGGTAAGGTGCCGTTCTGCCATAAGATCGCAGCGATTTGGGCATCGGCAGCCGACGAGGTCTCATAATGCGCCCCGGCGTTGAGGGCTGTACGCACCACCTCTTCAGCAAAATTGGCTTTGGTCGCATACGCATAGAGCAACGGCTGAGCATAACCGGTCGCCGCCCGGGCGGCTGCAGCTACGCGCTGCATGCGGTGGATCTCTTGCGTAATCAGCGGACAATACGCGACTTCTAATGGCGCTCCATACTCTGCCACCAGAGCGCCCAGGTCAACCCGATCCCCAAAAATAAGCCGTCCATCTTCACGGCGAATGAAGTCGTTGATCGGACCATCGCCCGTCTTTCCCCAACGGGCTCCCAGGTACTCACGAAATGTCTGCTCTCCCAATGCCTGAACCCTCCATGCCCGCAAGGGCAATACAAAAAACGACCAGCCGTGCTTTGGGCACTGCTGGTCATTGGTCTAGGACATTAAGATGCCCCTACCTTCATGGCAGGGGCAAGAGTTCATCACACAAGACGCACTATGGCGCGGACGAAACACCCCCACTGAGGTGGTAAAGCAAAACACAGCAGCACTTGCAGCATATTGTTGAGCGAACGTCCATACAGCCTTAATGAATACCCGAGCGACACAATCGATGTGACGGTCTCCGCTGTCACAGATTGTTGTGGCGATATCCTACTCACAGTAGGACCACGAGCCGAACGGGTGGCAAATACGCCTATGCTTCGCAGCACAGGAAGTAAATTGTACCAAAATTTCGACCAAAAATCAAGGACGAGCCGGCTCGGGCTCAAGCGCCTACTTGGGCAACGGTCGCGCCCGCTGCTACCGCCTCGTCAAGTCGCCAGATGCGTTTGCCAAAGGCGGAAAGTGCGAGCTTGACCGCCAGGGCACCAGTTTGGTTCTCGCGGTCCAAAATTGGATTGACCTCGACCAAATCCATGCCGATCAGTCGTCCCGTATCGCCGAGCAGTTCAACCGCTAGATGCGCTTCGCGGAACGTCAGACCACCGGGCACGGCAGTACCCACGCCGGGCGCGAAAGTTGGATCGACACCGTCGATATCCAGACTTAGCCAGATGCCATCACGCGCTTGGCCGGCCAGGTCGCGGGCACGCTCCATTGTCTCGCAGATGCCGCGCCGGTCGATCGTTTCCATCGAAAACACTGTTGCACCGGCCTGTTCAAGCAACTCGCGCTCGCGGTTGTCCAGGTCGCGCGTGCCGACCAGTACCACATGGTGTGGATCAAGCTTCGGTCCCGCGCCTTGCAGCCCATTCAAGGTGCGCAGGCGCTCATCCCCATAGCCTAGTAGCGTCGCCAGTGGCATACCATGAATGTTGCCCGAAGGGGTCGTAGCAGGAGTATTGAAGTCGCCGTGTGCATCGAGCCATACCAGGCCAATCTGGCGATCACGTGCAGCGCCCGCGATGGAGCCTAGTGACAAGCTGTGGTCGCCACCAAGAACCAGTGGGACGTGTCCCTGGGCGATGCTATTGGCGACGGCAGCGGCCAGCCGGCGAGCAACGTCCACGATCGGCTCAAGGTATTTCACATGAGGATCGCCCGGCACACACGTTTCGGCGACGGGCACGGCCAGGTTACCCAGATCAGACACCTCGTGTGCCAATGCTGCGAGGCCGGGGCATAAACCGGCGTAGCGAATAGCACTGGGTCCCATATCCACCCCACGGCGACCGGCACCAAAATCCAGGGGAACGCCAATCACATCGATCTGCATGATGTTAAACACTCCTTTGTGTTCGGTAGCAAGGAAAAGCATCCATATTCAGGTTAGCTGCTGCGCGGCCAGCAAGCGCTCGGAGTGGTAGGCGCGCCCCACAACCAACAGGAGCACGGCCCCGATCAACGCTGCGGCCCAGTAGCCATGGGCAAGATCGACCAGCATGAATTGCACCAGATTGAGCAGATAGATCACTGCGGGCAGCCAGCCTAGCATCCTGCGTCGTCCACGACGCGCTCCCGTCAGCCCGATGCAGAGCGCGGCAAGCAACAAGGCAGTCGTGCCCCAGGCAACGAAATTGGCCGTTGGCACACCATAGTATGGACCGCTGTCGAGCCACGTCCAGTACTGTACCACATAGGCCGCGACAGGCTCTATCAGCAGATCGAGTCCCAACGCAAGCAGCCCCGCCACCCACAACTGCCACCAGCCCCGTGACAGCCGTTGGGAAATGCCGAGTGCCGCCGGCACTACCATCAGCCAAGCGAATGGAATAGGAAGCGGCACGGCACCCAACAGCTTGAGGCCCAGGATCGGAGTATAGCGGTAGTGGCCAAACGGCCAGCCGGTCGTCACGCCTACATATTCTACCAGGAAGGCCAGCCCGGCGATCAGCAAGGCAGCGACGCCACCACGTACGCCATGCTCACCAACCAGCCACAGCAGGAGCATCGACCCCTGAAGGATCAACAAAAAGCCACCCATCCAGGTTCCCCATGCAGGCACAAGGTCAAAGATCAGCATTGGCAGGGCAAACAGATAGATGAATAGATACACACCGAACAATGCCACTACAGCACGGTCAAGGATAGGATAGGAGCGCAAGCGATACATGGGGGTATTATACTTAGGAGGCAGGTATGGGTATGAACGAAAGCAACCAGTACAGTGCCATGAATGGCATCACGGCTGTCCCCTATGAAGACGATATCCTGGCGAACGGCACCGATGGAGAAGCCGTAGGGCGCAACTTGGCCTTTCTGGAAGCGGTTCTAGCGATGGCGGGCGCGATGATCATGGTTTTTGACCACGATGGCAGGGTCGTGCGCTTTAACCATGCGTTGGAGCAACTCACCGGTTTTTCCTTCGAGCAGGTGCGCGGCAAGATCTTCTGGGAGTTTTTTCCATTACCCGATACGGTAGATAACCTCCGCCAAGAGTTTGCGCGCCGTTTGGATGGGCGTATACCAACGAATTACGAGACCGACTATCTGGCACAGGACGGGACGCGGCATTTGATCGCCTTCACGAGTACTGTACTCCGTGATGCCCAGAACCATGCCGAGTACGTTATCGCAACCGGCATCGATATCACGGTACGTAGGGATGCCGAACAGCTACTGGTCGCACAAAAGCGGGTGCTGGAGATGATCGCGAGGGGTGCACCGCTGCCAAAGGTACTAGGTGAAGTATGCGCGATGGTCGAAGCACATTTGAGGGGCGTGATGTGTTCGATCCTGCTGCTCGATAAGCCAAGCCAGACCTTGCACCATGGTGCTGCACCGAGCCTCCCGCTCGCCTACCGGCAAGCCATTGATGGACTACCAATCGGGCCACGTGCGGGCTCTTGTGGAACCGCTGCTTTTTTGGAAAAACCGGTTATTGTGGTGGATATTGCCAGCGATCCGCTATGGAAAGAGTACCGTGACTGTGCCCTGGTCCATGGGTTGCGGGCCTGTTGGTCGACGCCGATTACCGCGACGGAGGGTGAGGTCGTAGCGACGTTCGCCATCTACTATCCGGAGCCACACCAGCCTACGCCAGCCGAGCTTAACTTTGTCCAGCAGACAGTGGTGCCGCTGGCGGGGATCGTCATCGAGCGTAAGATGGCCGAGGAAGCGCTTAAGGTGGCGCATGCAGACCAGACGAGCCTAGCCGCACAGCTTCGTCAAAGCCGCGACGCCTTACGGACGTTGTTCGACGGCATGAGCGATGGGTTGCTGCTGCTGCAGCATGAAGGAGTCATCCTGGTAGCCAACCAAGCGGCAGCGGCCATGCTGGGCATGACGCCGCACACGCTTGTATTGATGCCTTGGCAGCAATTATGTGCGGAACCTCACGTTCGTTTTCTAGACGAGTTTGTGCAGACTAGCTTTCGCGACGGCCAGCCACGGCACCGGCGGGAGCAGTACCAACGGCCCGGTGTCGCCAGTCAAGTTCTCGATATCCAAGCCTTGCCATTGCTTGACGAAGCTGGCGTGGTTGAGCAGATGATTGTGCATCTGGTCGATAGCACCGAGCAGGTACAACTCGAAGCCTTGGCGATCCAGAACGAACGCGAGGCAGCGAGTGGCCGACTGGCGGCAACGATCGCGCATGATATTAATACACCCCTCCAGTCGATTAAGAACTGTTTATATTTGGCTGCACATGCGGAAGAGAACAAGCGCGCAACCTATATGCAAGTCGCCAGCGAAGAATTGGATCGAATCA
Organism: Herpetosiphonaceae bacterium; assembly: GCA_013821605.1. Classification (GTDB taxonomy): domain Bacteria; phylum Chloroflexota; class Chloroflexia; order Chloroflexales; family Kallotenuaceae; genus JACDGP01. The sequence continues at coordinate 220 of JACDGP010000160.1, read as the reverse complement.
GCGGTGTCGTACGTCAGATGCTCCATTTGTACCGCACCCATAGCAGCCAACAGGTCCCGGTTGAGCTCAACTGCCTCCTCAATCGTGTCTTACTCCTATTAGGGAGCACGATGGAGGAGCGCATGATCACAGTTGAGCAACAATTCGCCGCGCAGGTACCAATGCTGTGGGGCTATCCAGATCAACTTACCCAGGTGTTTCTTAACCTGCTGCTCAACGC
>JACDGP010000159.1 GCA_013821605.1 Herpetosiphonaceae bacterium | reverse complement strand
TACAGGTCCCCTTTCGTCGCGCACGTTCCAGTTCACCCCCTAGTGTAGCATGTGGTCCTGCACGCGGGTATTGCCCGAACGTACGCTACCCTTGCCCTGACGGAAAAAAAACGAGATCAAGCCGTGGCTGAACAAGGAGTGGAAAATCCCGCCCAAGGCGCATGCCGGGTTTGTTGCCCAGATGGAAGACGTGCTCGACGTGTATGGCCGGCCGCATGACTCGCGCTACCCCCAGGTCTGCTTTGACGAAAGCAACAAGGAGCAACATCGTGAGGTGGTTGAACCATTGCCGGTCGCGTCCGGTCAGCCAGCACGCAGCGAAAGTACGTATGAGCGGAACGGCGTCAGTAATCTCTTCATGTTCTTTGCGCCACTAGAGAACTGGCGGCATGTCAAAGTCACCGATCGCCGCACGACCATCGACTGGGCACAGTGCATGAAGGAGTTGGTCGACCTCCATTTTCCGGATGCCGAGCGGATTGTGCTGGTGCAGGATACCCTCAACACGCATCTGCCAGCTTCGTTATATGCAGCGTTCCCACCTGAGGAGGCCAAGCGGATCTGGGACAAGTTGGAGTTCCATTACACGCCCAAGCATGGCAGTTGGCTGAATATGGCCGAGATTGAGCTCAGTGTGCTGAGCCGACAATGTCTTGATGACGGATACCTGACCAGGAGGCGCTACGGCGCGAGACGGCGGCGTGGGCGGAGCGCCGGAACACGGCCAAGGCAACGATCGAATGGCGCTTCACAACAGCTGACGCACGTGTAAAGCTGAAGAAGCTCTACCCAATACTCAACCAATCAGAGTAGCTCGGACGGAGTACTAGTTAGTCAATGACGTTTCTGCCGATGAGGTAAGGATGAAGAATATTCGCCCCATCCACTGGATAATTGTCCTCGTAGTAGCCATAATGATCTTGCTAGTCGTCTTCGTCATTCCTCAGATCTTGACCTATGGGGGCGATTATGTAACTAACCAGCATACAACGACCTTCGGTGAACGAAATGAGCTTATTCGCACTCAAAATCAGATAATTGCTACCATTGCACAGGTTTTTGGTGGACTCCTCGTCCTGGCTACTATTGCTGTAACGCGGAGCACTCGAAATGTTACGCGGAGGGGGCAAATTACTGAGCGATTTACCCGTGCAATCGATCAGCTTGGTAGTGATAACCTGGCAGTTCGCCTCGGCGCAATCTATGCCCTTGAACAAATCGCTCGGGAATCGGAGAAGGAATATTACCGACCAATCGTGGAAATCTTAACGGCCTTCGTTCGCGCAAACGCTCCATGGCCACAACCTCAACCTACTCCACCACACAAGAAGGCACCGGCCGACATTCAAGCCATTCTTAGTGTATTAAAGAGCCGCCGTTACTCCATGGTAGCGGGGAGGACTGGACTCTTGACTTGAGTTATTCAAACCTCACGCGAGCACACCTCGAAGGGGCTCATTTAGAACACGCCGATCTACGCTCATTTTGCTTTGAAGGTGCTTTTATAAACTCAACGTGCACACCCCGCCGGTTTACCTGTTGGACGATCTGGCGCAGATCATCCAGATTGGGCGCTAAGCGATCCATGCTATGCACCACGATGCTATCACCAGCCCGCACGAACGCGAGCAATGCTGCAAGTTGCGGCCGCTGCACATCCTTGCCCGATGCTTTGTCCGTGAATACCCGATCCAGCTGGATCCCCTCCAGTTGGCGCTCAGGATCCTGCAAAAACTACGACAAAAAGCGCTGCACGTGACGGCTTGCTAGTGTGCTTGAGCTCCGATCCCTATAACTTCCCTACATGTTCTTAACATCTTCTACACATCTTGCTGGTACGATGACGCAGCGTAGCGTAGGTCGAACGCCATGAGGCGGTTTGGGATGCTACGCGAACAGTGAAATCAATGACGGAGGGAGTACAGAATGAACCAGCTTCGGCGGCGGTTGCTCGTGGCAGTGCTGTGCACTGTGCTGTTCCTCATCGTGTTGGCTGCGACCATTGCTGTCAGCTTGCCCATCTCGTTCCGGTACGGAAACACACCCGGCTTCAGTCTGGCCCGGAACGTCGTGATCGGCGGCGCTGCACTTAGCGCGGTTGGTCTGCTGCTCGTTATCGGCATGATTGCCATCCCGGCCGCTTTGCAGCCAGGCACCCGCCGCCGCAAGTTTCTGTACATCTTGCCCGCTTACACCCTGGGCTTCACGCTTACCGGTGCAGTGCTAGCACTGCTGGGTATCGGAACGGCCGGCAACTTTATCGGTATCTGGTTGGGCGTCGGCGTCCTCCTCACGATCAGCGCAATGCTGGTGGCACTGGTGCGGACGCCACTAGGGGCCACAACCTTACGCCGCGCTACGACCGCCATCAGCCTGACTGCAGTCGCTAGTCTGATCGCTTGGCTAGCGTTGGTGGGTATTGTCGTCATTGTATTGACGAGCCAGCCTAGCACGCTGCCCCGGGGGGGTATCGGGCAGCAAGGAACTGCAGCGACGGCCACGAGTGCTGCGGATGGGCAGGGCCAACCGGCCCAAGACGAAGGTGGACCGGGGGGGCGAGGCGGTCCGGGAGGACCGGGACGTGGTTCTACTTCGTCGCTCCCACTTCTCATCGGGACAGCAGTACTGACACTCGTTGCTGTAGGAGAGGGCGTGAGCGGGCTACGCGCGCAGCGTAGCGCTAGGGAGGGTGTCGTCGCCGCGACGACCGCCCTGCCACCGGCGGAGTACAACCATGAAACCGGGCGAGCCATATTCACTGCTTTGGTGCTCACAATTGGCGGGTTAGCGCTCAGCCAGCTCGTGCCGATCTCGCATACCAATCCACCGGTCCAAACGAGCATAGCATGGGACTCGCCGCAGACCGCGAGCTTGGCGAAACGGGCGTGTATGGATTGTCACAGTAACACGACGACCTACCCATGGTATAGCTATATCGCCCCGTCCTCCTGGCTCCTAGCATCGCACATAAGCAGCGGGCGTGACAAGGTAAATCTCTCGACGTTGAATACCCTGCAGTCCTCGGAAAAGCAGCGTTTACCCAACGACATGGCACGTGAGATTCGCAACGGCAGCATGCCGCCCTCAGATTATTTGATCATGCATCCAGAGGCGCGCCTTTCAGTTGCCGAAAAACAGCAGCTTATTCAAGGGCTTCAAAAGAGCCTCTCACAATAAATGTTTACGCGTTTGTTACAGACATGGATTGATTTAGCGCCGGTAGGTGAGTAGGATGTAGTCATAGCGGCGCGGAAAGCTATTCCGTTGCGCGGTTTGATTTTTGATTAAGGAATAACAGGACTTGATCAGAATGGAGCTGTGATGATACGACGAGCAAAGCAAGACACTTATCAACGCTGGTGGAAGCGCCTATGGCGGGAGCAGCACGGTAGTAGTGTCGCGCAGGCCGCCGCCGTCGCATTGCTATCTGCGGCCTTGATCGGTGCGCTTGTGCTCGTTCGGGGCTCCTTTACCGGTCAGGTAACACAGTCCTTCAATTGTGTCATCAGCGCGATCAGCGGAGGTGGTGGCAGTTGCAATGGTGGCGGAGCGAGCACGACCGGCGGTACAAGTGCCAATGGTGGCAGTTCATCCGGCAGCAACCAATCAAGCCAGAAGCATGACTGTGGTGCCGGTTGCCAAGTGCTCGGCTTTTTTAAAGGCTTCGGTGAAGGGGCAGTCGATACCGTCAAGGGCTTATGGACACTCGGTAGCGATGGCGTCAAGTTGGCGATGGGTGATCAAGCGACGCTCGACAAATACGGAGCGTTGGTGGATGCATTCGGACGTGACCCTGGCGGGACACTCCTCGCGATGGGCAAAGGCTTTATTGCTCCGGCAGTTGATGCCTGGAACTCCGGCAACTATGGGGAAGCGGCCGGACGCGTCAGTTTCGATATCGCCTCGTTCGTTGTTGCCGATCATGGTCTCGACAAGCTCGGCAAGCTGGGCAAGGTTGACGAAGTCCTAGCGGATGGAACGCGGGTCGCGAGTCGTACGGGCGAAGGGCTCGAAGATGGTGGGGGCGTTCTCAGTAAGATCCCCTGCGTTGGCTATGGTGGGCCGCTCCATAAAGGCCCCGGTCTGGCCGCTCCACTGGCTGCCGGTTGCCCACGTGGTACGCGTGCCGCACAACTGGCCGAGCAGGCCGAACAAGACAGCATTGCGGCGGCACGTGCATTCGGTGGCGATATCAACTACGGGAAGCTCGATGCCCTTAATCGGCCGACTGGCGTTCAAGCGCGCATTACCAAAGGCATGGTTGGACCAGACGGCATTGGCTCGGAACCATTATCCGGTATTCGTCCGCCCGGCTATGTTAAAGATCAAGGTTTCGCACGTGGGCACTTGCTTGGTGATCAGCTCGGTGGCTCGGGCAAGGTTGATAGCAATCTGGTCACACTGTATCAGAATCCGGTGAACTCGCCGATCATGCGTGATTTTGAGTCGGCGGTGCGACGCGCTGTGGAGAATGGTGAAATCGTCGACTATAAGGTGACACCGATTTATGTTGGCGATAATCCAATCCCGGTGCGGATCATCATGGAGGCGACCGGCGATAAGGGCTATCACCTGTATAAGATTATCGAGAACAAGCCGCCGATTACTACTGGCCCTGTGCCCGTGCCATAACAGCTGGTCCGGCGAACATGATAGTATGATAGGACGCTACGCGATGGCCTAGCGTCCTACTTGTGGAGTATACAGGTATGTCACTTGACGCACTAAAGCAGCGTGTCGCACCACCAGTGGCCCCGCTAGAGACCGGTTCGCCGGAACAGTGGGCAGCAGCGGAGGCCCAACTTGGCGTGCAGTTCCCTGACGACTACAAAGCGCTCGTTGATACGTATGGGACGGGTGGTTTCAACGACTTTCTATATGTTTTCAACCCATTTGCCAGGAACCAGTATCGCAACCTGTTCAAGGGCAAGGATGTCATGCTGGATGCTTACAACGTGTCCCGCAGCCAGTTTCCCGAGTATTCGCCATATCCTGCGTTTCCTGAAACGGGTGGTTTATTACCTTGGGGCACAACTGACAACGGCGACGAGCTATATTGGCAAACCGAAGGTCAGCCGAACGCGTGGTCGCTGGTGCTCTTCGACGCGCGCCATGGACGCAATGAACGATACCAACTGGGCATAACTGACTTTTTGGCTCAGTTCTTCAGTGGTACATTGAAGAGCCGTGTCTTGCCCGAAGATCTGCTGATGGAAGATGAAGATCAATTTTTTGCATCGCGTGCCTAGCATTAGCAAATTGAGCCAGACTGCCTCGAGCCTATTTATCCTGCTGGTGCTCGTCGCGTGTGGTGGTACAGGCGCCGTGGCCACATCCTCTGCTGTAGCCTATCGGGCTACGAATACGACGTTGCAGTCCGACCTGTTGCCGTACCACGATCCAACGTATAACTTTGATATGCAGTTTCCACGCAGTTGGTATATTGGGCAAACGTCGGGCAGTGGTTATGGTATTGCTGCGGCAAGTAGCAATGATCCAACGCAGCCACGCGCTGCTTTGATCGTTGCTGTCGAGCCGGTGACAGGCACGCTCAATCTGGTACAGGCGGCCTCACGCGCCGAAGCAACCATCCAGGGCCAAGCGGGCGTTACGGGTTTTACCATCGATGATAGCCACCCGGCGACAGTGAACGGGCTCTCAGCACAGGAGCGTAGTTATAGTTATACGCTCAATCAACAGTCGATTCGACAACGTAGTGTGTATATCGGCGACCAACACCAACTCTATGATGTCAGCCTAGTTGCGCCGCGTGCGCTGTATGGCCAGTACGACCAACTCTTTAGCACGATCATCTCAACATTCAAGGGAGGATCGCCATGACGGGTGAGTTTCTAGGTCGCCTGGTCGGCGCCATCTTAGTACCGTTTATTGTTATGGCGCTCGTTGGCGCGGTGTACTACCGTGTCACGCGCCCGCGCTTCACATTCCGGCAAGCTGTGTTGCGCTGGTGGGTGATCCTGATCGGCGTGGTGATCTTTCTGCTGGGCGTTTGTGGTCAATTGGGCAATGCCGTTTCATCAACCCGTAGATAGAGCTGTAAGATGTGCTCCGCCAGTCGATCAACACGACATAAGCGATACCAAGGATTGGAGAATACAATAAAAACAAAGGAGAAAGCCAACGTGAGTCAAACCATAACCCAGGTGGATGCATTTACCGACACGCCCTTCCGGGGCAACCCTGCCGCCGTCTGTATTTTAGCGGAGGCACGTGATGCGACCTGGATGCAGCACGTAGCGCAAGAGATGAATCTGGCCGAGACAGCCTTTTTGCTCAAGCAGGCTGATGGGTATCAGCTGCGCTGGTTTACTCCGACGGTCGAAGTTGACTTGTGCGGTCATGCTACCCTGGCCAGCGCGCACGTGCTGTGGTCAGAAGGTCACTTGCCACCGACCGAGCAAGCCCGCTTTCATACCTTAAGTGGCCTTTTGACTGCCCGCCGCCAGGAGGATGGATGGATCGAGCTTGATTTTCCGGCGGAACCCGCACAGCCAAGCGAAGCACCGCCCGCACTCCTTAGCGCCCTTGGCGTGACTCCAATCTTCGTCGGCAAAAATCGACTTGACTACCTGGTGGAAGTCGATGGCGAAGCGATCGTGCGTGGGGTGGCGCCGGACTTCCGCGCTTTGCAGGAAGTCGGGGGTCGTGGTGCGATTGTCACCAGCCGGGCGTCGTCCACCGACTACCAGTTCGTGTCCCGTTGCTTTTTCCCAGCGGCAGGCATTAACGAGGATCCGGTGACCGGCTCGGCACATTGCGCGCTTGGTCCTTATTGGGGCAACCTGCTGAGACGTGATGAGCTAGTCGGCTACCAGGCCTCGCCGCGCGGCGGGATCGTGCGCGTACGCTTAAATGGTGACCGGGTTGGGTTGAGTGGACAGGCCGTGACTGTGCTGCGTGGAGAGCTTGTGTAAAGATTGTGAGGGCTAGACAGCTGCTCGAAAGCTTTTTGGGCGCAAAATGAGCGCTTTTTAGCCTAGACCGTGAGCAGCACGCCAGCTTATACTTGCGCGTAGACTGTTTGTAAGGGTCAACCACTATGAGCGATGGAGCAGAAACAAAACGTGCGCCGATGGCGGCGGCACCAATGAAATACAGGCCGGACGGCTTGGCGGATTGGGGCAATATGTGGGACGCTTTTTGCGTGCTGGCGCAAGAGGGCGGCCCACCACATCGTGAGCAGATGCTGTATGCTCAGGTGCCGGTCGATGTACAAAGTCCAGCTTATGCTGGCGTGGTTGCCGAGCTGATCCGCGGCATCGGTGCCGTTAGTGGGCTCCAGGCAGTAGCCGGGCCACCCGGCTGGGTTGCGGTGCAGTGCACCTTTCCGGTGATGGCAGATTGGCTGGCAGAGGCCATTATCGAGGAGCACGTGCAAGCTCGGAGCGAGGGAGCACAGCTGCTGGTCCCAGCGGGCGAAGGCTTTGAGTTGACCGGCGAAATCAAAAATGTGATCACTGTGGTTGCCAAAACAACGCATTACTGGCAGGATCATCTTCCGGCAGAGGTTAAGCAACTGCTTGGCTGGCAACTCCGTTTCGCACGTGCTAAGCTGTGGATTACGACGCTGCTGCGTCGTGAGCCGATCTAGGCTTTGCACGTATGGGCAGTATTCTATAGGTGATAAACTGGTAGAGCAGGTTGCCCATGAGGCAACATGGTTATGCTTAAAGGACGCGCTGCTTGATGTACACGCTTAGAAGTGAAGCGCTGGAAGTATCCATTCTCGACCCGCTGGCCGATCAAGAGCGTCTAGGTGCGCGCTATTGCACGGGGGGCTACATTTTTCAGATCACGGACAGCCAGCACGGTGCGCTGCTGTCTGGACCAACGTACCCCGAGAGCTTCAACTGGTTCGATGGCCAGGGTATCCCCGATGCCTTTAACCTCAGTCCGCTCCGTGATAGCGATACGCCGGCTCACCAGACCTTGATCATCGGTGTGGGAGTCTGTGATCTCCAGGCGCGCCAGGTCAATGAGTTCTGCCATTGGGAAGTGCAAGCGGAAGAGTCGCAGATCGTCATGCGTACAACGCAGACCTTTCACCGCTTCGCCCTTGAATTAGAGCGCACGGTCTCGCTGCAGCACCGGAGTGTGCGCTCGGCAACGCGCTTACAGAATACCGGCAAGCTGCCGATTCCGATCCACTGGTTTCCGCATCCCTTTTTCCCGCACCCCCAGACCGACGAATTATGCCGCTTCAATATTCCCGTACACATGCCGGCGAATGCTGGCTATGAGTTGGGCGAGAACGGCTTCATTATGCGGAAGGGCTGGCCATGGCAGGCCGGGCCCTACCAGGCCCTTGACCATGCCGCCCAGACCAACTTAGTCGTCCTCCAAAAGCACCCCAGCCTCGGCTTGATTGCGGCGACGTGTAGCTATATCCCCGGCTATTTTCCGATCTGGGGCAACCGGCAGACCTTTTCCTGGGAGCCTTTTCTTGAGCGGACGCTGGGAGTGGCACAGGAGACAAGCTGGTGGATCGACTATGACTTTTAGAAGACCATAACGTTATTACATTGACATAAGTATTGTATTAGCATATGACGTCATTTTGTACTTCCATTGAAGAATCAAGGTGCTGGCTGTGTGCTACAACTTGTCCATCCGCGAGTGTATACAGCTCGGTCGCACATGCTGCTGCCATAGGATCATGGGTTGCCATCAGGACCGTCACTTGTTCCCGATCCACCAAGCTCCGCAACAACCTAAGCATCTGCCTGCCCGTTGTGCTGTCCAACGCACTCGTGGGTTCATCTGCTAAGATAAGGCGTGGTCGCGTCACGAGCGCCCGTGCTAGGGCAATGCGCTGTTGCTGACCGCCACTTAACTCGTGGGGACGGTGGTGCATCCACGCTCTGAGACCAACTGCCCCTAGACAGTGTTGGACACGCTTGTCCCAGAGCGCACATGGCACGCTTCCCTGAATGCGCAAGCTTAGTTCTACATTTTCATAGGCTGAGGCTGTAGACAGCAGGGCGAAGTGTTGAAAAATCCACCCGATCTCCTGATTCGAGATCGTGGTACGGGTGATGGAACCAGTCGTGGGTGTATCAATACCCCCAATGATATTGAGCAAGGTCGTTTTGCCGCTGCCACTTGCGCCCATCAACACCACAAATGACCCAGCGTATACCTCCATACTCACACCCCGCAGGACGTGTGTGACCTGTCCTTCCCGGGTAAAGGTTCGCTCAAGGTTATGAATGCTGATCAGTGGGAGCTGCGTCGCCATACACATCATTCCAGTCATGAGGTCTCGGAATCGTCAGCATACAGATGGTCGCTTCGCTCGCTTTCGGCTGACGCTCGATCAGATGTCGGCATCTCACTGCCAATCTGCGCGACGTCATAGGGTCGAATCAGAATACCTCCCGCCACGATCTCTGTCCGCACGCGGCGTCCAACCCGCGCATGCGCCCGCTGGTCAGCAGGCAACTGCAACTGACCTGTTTGATCAACGACCACGAAGTGCTCTCCTGGTACTGGCAGCTCAGCCCTCGCATGTGTTTCTGGAACATGGTCCATGCCTTCCATCGCCAGCAGAGACGACGGAAGCGTTTCGGTACTGGTACGACCGTCGCGGATCGCAACGACCCGATCAGCCTGGGCTGCAACTCGGGGATCGTGCGTCACTAGAATGATGGTGAGCGCATACCGGGCACGGAGATCATGCAAGAGGTGCAGAATGCGCTGGGCCGCTGGCCAGTCAACTTCGCCCGTCGGCTCATCCGCCAATAGGAGTGGTGGACGATGTGCCAAAGCACAGGCCAGCGCCACCCGCTGCTGCTGACCCCCGGACAGCTGGCTCGCCCGTTGGCTCGCATATTCCAGCATCCCGACTGCTTGCAGGAGTTCATCTCCCCATGCTCGTCGTGCCCGGCGGGACGCCCCATCAAGGGCAAGGAGTACCTCAACATTCTGGCGAACGCTCAAGTAGGGCAAGAGATTGCGGGTCGTTTGCTGCGCCACAACACCAATCACCTGTCGGCGATAGCTCGTCAATACTCTCGGTGTCAGTGCGAGCACATCTTGACCCTGGACCACGAGCCGACCTGCCGAAGGTCGATCAAGCCCGGCGAGAAGATGGAGTAACGTCGATTTGCCAGCACCCGATGGTCCAACCAGGGCGAGTAACTCACCCACACGGACGTCAAGATCAAGGCCGTGTAGCGCGACGACTTCCACGTCAGCCACGTGAAAGATTTTGACCAACCCTGTACATTTCACAACTAGTTGAGGAGATTGCGCAGTCATATTACTCGCTCTCCCCCAGCTTCACCGCTTGGAAGACGTGCAGTCGCCGGATGCGGCTGACGACGCTCACGACGGCCAGCAGGAGTGCAGCCGCGAAGATCAGATACACGATGAGACTATCGCCCCACGCGATCTGCGGCGGATACGGCGGCGTGCCCGGGTGCGGTCCAACTTCGACCACCAACGATGGCACCACGAGATAGGCAACGAGCAACCCGCTTCCCGTACCGAGACTGATGCTCGCTACGACCAACAGCCCATACTCCACCAGCAACGTTGCGGCTAGCTGCGGTTCCCGTAAGCCCAAGGCACGGAGAATGCCAAACTCACTCGCGCGTCGCTCCGCCGTAATCAACGCCGTCACGAGCAGCCCCAGGAGCGTCAGCAGCGCCGCCACCAGCACGCCGATCCCCAACAGCGCCACGACGCCCTGGTACTGCGGTGCACCTTCCGCCGCAGTTACCAGCGTAGCGCCGTCGAGGCTATCCACGACCGTCATTCCCCGCTCTCGGACGCCTTGCACCAACGTGCTCACGGCAACACCGGGCGTATGGGCGATCCACACATCATAGGGATACTGGCCACCCATTTGATCAAACAGATCGTCGAGGTTGGCGATGATCAACGGGCCATCTTGAGGGTAATAGCCCGGCCAGAGATCGATTGTGCCCGCTATGCGGAACACGAGCGTGCGGTGATCATTGGCGATGGTCACCACAGCGGACAGTTCATCGCCAATCTTGAACCCTTGTGCGAGCATTGCCCCACTCACGAGCACGTGTTCCGGTCGTCGCGCCAGCAAATTCATCAAGGCTCCCAGTGACTGGCCCCCACTCCACGCGGGGTCGAAGTGTGCTACCACTGGGGGATAGGTCAGGCGGTCAAGGCCGATCAACTGCACGGCTTGATTTGCGCCGCTGAGTTGCGCCGTGGCGTGGTAGGTACCCACTCGGGTGACCGCCGTGATCCCGGGTACGGCCAGGTGATCGGCGACTGGGACGAACAAAAAACGCGGCTCCTTTTGAATGTCCTTATGTGCCCGAGCCTGCCCCGGTGCTGTCGATGGCTGCTCGGTACTTTGTGCTGCTTCCTGGAGTTGGGTGATCGCCCCGACCTGATAGGTCAGCGCCGCCCGTAGAGTACCTGCTATGGTCGTGGCCAGTGACGCACTGACCGTGGCAAGACTGAGAGTCAAGATCAGGAGGAGGCAGGGGCCTCGGTAGATCGCAGGCTGACGGCCCAAGGCCCGCAAGGCGAGCACTGGCACACGCCAGGCTGTGCGCGCTGCCCACGCTGCTAATCCATTCCAGAGGTAGGGCAGGCCGCGCAGGGCCAGCAGGCCGAGGCATAGGCTGCCCAAGACCGGCACCAACGGCAGCAACAGATTGTTGAGCAGCGTTGAATTATCAATGATCCCTAGATGGAGGCCGCCCACGCGACGAAGTTGATACAGGCCATACAGCGTAGGCACCAGGAGGAGTACATCTAGGAAGCTGCGCTGCCACCAGGGTTCGATGGGATGCGCGGCGCGTTGGTGCGCCGCAAGGAGGGAGCGCCGTGTCGTTCCGACCACGAACAGCAGCGCTATTACGACGGTGAGGATTACCGCGGTCAGAGCGAAGCGTAGGTTGGCCCAGGTGAGCGCCACTGGAATGGGTGGTAGATCGGCGCTCACAACCAAAAAGGATTGCATTCGGC
>JACDGP010000158.1 GCA_013821605.1 Herpetosiphonaceae bacterium | reverse complement strand
CAGCAAGCGACAGTTCCAGTGTTACCGAACCGCGCTCGGTGAATTTCACTGCATTGCTGATCAAATTGAGTACAACCTGCCGCAGCCGCGTCCGGTCGCCCCACACCTGAACTCCATCTGTGGGCAGACGGGTGTGCCATGCCAACCCTTTTGCCTGCGCCATCTGAGCCCCGGTGACCGCCACGACTGCGAGCACCTCTGCGAGGTCCAACGGCTCCCGATTGAGGCGCAGTTGACCGGCTTCACTACTTGCCAGGTCGAGCACATCGCCAATCATCCGGCCGAGATGCTCGGCGTTACCATAGATGCGCTCCAGGTCCTGTACAACCGACTGCGGGAGTGCTTGGGAACCGGTATGCTCGCGTAGGAGCATCTCGCTGAGACCGACGACGAGATTTAACGGCATGCGCAGTTCATGGCTCACCGTGGCCAGAAAGCGACTCTTCAGCCGGGAGGACTCTTCGGCGAGTTGACGGCCTGCCTCCGCAGCAGCATGAAGCTGGCTGTTGCGCAATGCCGCCGCGAGATGCCGGACGATAAAGCCATATGGCTCAAGATATGCGGCATCAAATGCGACAAAACCAGAAGGTCCACCTTCAATAATGAGCGGTAACAGCGCTAAACTATATGGCTTCGCACTGTTGTACAGTCCGGGCGGCGGAAAATGTCGACTCGGGAAGCGGCGTATAACCGGCGCTTCTCCCGGCACGTGGATGTACAAGTCGCTCCATGGCACCGGATCGTTGTCTTCCGCCGCAAACAGTGCAATGTGTGCGTGCCGGATGTCAAGCTGAGGAAGCTGCTCCGCCAGAATCTGTAGGATCTGGCGTGGCTCCAGCGCCGTCAAGAGACCCGTCGTCAGGGTTCCGAGCCTATCGGTCAGCTTGGCCTGCCGCATCTGCAACTGGATGTGATGACGGCGAAGCCGTTCGCTAATGCGCACGCGCGCCTGATCTATCAAGCACTCGGCCTGCGCATGGGTGCCAGCGGTTGCCGCCGCCAGCAACACGGCGACACCCTGCTCCCGTAGCACCGAGATGGCTGCTTGCCATGCATAGGCATCTTCGTTCGTTGCATCGCCCAACTGCAGGATCTGTTCAAGTGCTGTGCCAAAGGGCTGGGGATCGTCGTCGTGGAGGCTGGTTAGGAATCCCGCAACGAGCGACCGGCAACGAGCGCTGATCAAGGGAGTGCTGTCGTGGTGCAGTTCGGCTGACGCCGCATCGGCCATGGCCTGCACCAGCGCCGCCTGATCGAAATCTGTTCCTACGCTACGCGCAGCCTTCCCTCCGTCGCGCGCAACTACGAGCGGGGTACAATATGGCTGGCAGCCGCATGACTCGCGTATGATCAGTCGTGTGGGAACGCGTACCGTCGTTACTGCGGTACGACGTCCGGTCATATAGTCTATCAGCAGTTCTACGGCACCGTAGCCCAACTCGAAGGTGGGATGCCGAATAGTTGTGAGCGGTGGGGCTTGGGCCTTGGCGTAGAGCACGTCATCAAAGCCAATCACGGCGACATCCTGCGGTACGCGTTTACCCGCGTCCGCCAGCGCTTGTAAGGCGCCTATAGCTGACTCGTCGTTACTCGTGAGGACCGCAGTGAACTGAACCGCCGCTTTGAGCAGCCGACGCATCACCCGGTAGGACTCATTCGCAACATGGTCGCCAAAGGCTACGAGCGTGTTATCGACCGGTAAGCCATGGGCAACCACTGCACTGCGGTAGGCGGCTAGCCGCTCAGCATCATCGCTCCCTTGATGCTCATGCCCGGCAATAAAAGCGATCCTGCGATGACCGTGGGCAATCAGATGGTCAAAGGCCGCTGTAATCCCGGCACTATTTGCAGGGCCAACCGCTGGATAGCCCTCCTGGGGAGCTGTAAAGACGAACGGATGTTCCTGTGTCACCCATGTCTGGATTAGAGATAATTGGACTTCTGTGAGTGGCGGAACCACGATCAATCCTGACGTGTTCCATGGTCCGACGGGGACAAAATCAGCATCGGGCAGACTGACCGGCCATGCTGATCGTCTTTCGAATGGGATCATGCCGGGTCCCATGCCGCATGCTAGTAACAAGTTAGCGTTATAGGCGTGAGCAGCAGCACGAATACCACGGAACAACATCTGCTCGTAGCGAACAATGGTTGTTCCTTCGTAGATCTGACGGTTCGACAAAACCCCGATGGTGTAGTGTGGTGATTGGCTGTGATCAAGCATACGTGAGTCCTACGGCTGTAGGCAGACGGTGTCGTCGGCGACGGTCTGAAGACGCTTCAGAATGCATCACGTGCGTTGTTCGTTCGTAGATCGATTGTACCCGATCTAGGAACAGAGTGCACTAACTCGACATGACGGCCATGCATAGCTAGGACACGGGGCATGTTTCAAAGGAAGGAGTTGCTATGTTGGGCGGTTCGGGCGCAAGCTCCTTGGTGTGCTCTAGCAGACGGGTGCCCTGTGATTAAGGCTGATCAACGCCTTCTCGCTCTCGCTGGTCTGTCACCGTCAGCGAGTCGCGGACCTGCGCGAGAAGCTCATAGGAGCGCAGGCGCGCAGCATGATCGTAGATCTGGGCCGCAACGATGAGTTCGTCGGCAGCTGTTTCGGCCAGCATCGTCGTGAGACCTGCACGGATGGTGTCAGGGGAGCCGACGAGCGAGAAGCGCATCATGTGCTCAAGGTGCGCTTGCTCCACCGCTGACCAGCGCCCATCCATGCTGTCTACGGGTGGTGGCAGCTGGCCCGGTGTGCCACGCGCCAGGTTGACAAACTGTTGCTGGAGCGAGGTGAACAGGCGCTGGGCTTCTGCATCGGTATCGGCGGCAAAGACGTTGACACCCACCATCGCATAGGGCCGATCGAGTGATGACGAGGGTTTGAAATTTCTGCGGTAGAGGTCGAGCGCATGATACAGATAGTCGGGCGCGAAATGCGAGGCGAAGGCAAAGGGTAGGCCTAGCTCGGCAGCCAGGCGGGCACTGAAGTCACTGGAACCCAGCAGCCAGACGGGGATATGCAGACCGTGCCCAGGCACGGCATGCACACCCTGGTTTGGGGAGGTGGGGATGAAATACGATTGCAGTTCCAATAGGTCTTGCGGAAACGTGTCACCGCTACTACCTAGGTTGCGGCGTAGGGCGCGAGCGGTGCGCTGATCACTGCCCGGTGCCCGACCTACTCCGAGGTCGATGCGGCCTGGATAAAGTGACTCGAGGGTTCCAAATTGCTCAGCGATTACCAGCGGCGCCTGGTTGGGAAGCATGACGCCCCCCGAGCCGACGCGGATGGTCGTCGTACCGCCCGCAATGTAACCGATGACAACGGAGGTTGCAGCGCTGGCGATGCCGGGCATATTATGATGCTCGGCCAACCAGTACCGTTGGTAGCCCCAGCGCTCGGCGTGCTGGGCGAGGTCCAGGCTGTTATGGAAGGCGTCGGTGGCGGTGTCTCCGGCCCGAATAGGGGCAAGGTCGAGAACAGAAAATGGGATCTTGTTCATCAATGGTCTACTCTCCTTTGTCGCCCCACAGCTTCTTCAAGAAGCGCAGCTTCTCGACGCTTTGGTAGCTAGCACCGCCTTCGTGTTGGTTATAGGGCCAGATACGCAATTCCTTGGGGCCGTTGAAGTAATTATAGGCAGCAAAGACCGTCGACGGGGCACAGGTTTGATCCATCAGGCCCACCGAGAAGAGCCCCTGTGATCGAGCGCGAACGGCGAAGTTTACGCCATCGAAATAGGCCAGTGTAGCAAACACCGTGTCGATCTTATCACGATGAATCATGCAATAGCGCGTGATCTCGGCGTAGGGATGGGTATCGGTGATCTCGGTGGCGCGCCGGTAGTGGCAAAGAAATGGTACGTCGACCAGCACTGCCTGTACATCGGGGACCAGCCCGCTGACAGCCAATGCGAGACCACCACCCTGGCTGCCGCCCGCAACGGCCACACGCTCGCTGTCAATAGCCGGATGCGTGCGCGCCGATTCCACTGCACGGACAGCATCGGTCATGAGACGCCGGTAGTAGTAGGTGTGGGGGTCCAATATCCCACGCGTCATAAAGCCGGGGTAGGCAGGCGCCGTGCCTGCGGGATCGAGATCGACAGTGGCACCCGGCGACCAGGCACTGCCTTGGCCACGTGTATCCATAACAAGATGGGCATAGCCCTGACTGCTCCAAAGGAGCCAATCCACCGGGAAGCCACGACCGCCGCCATAGCCCAAGTATTCCACCACGCAGGGCAGCTGCCCACTGCGCTGACGGGGTAATAGCAACCACCCTTTGACCGGCTGTCCGGCGAAACCGGGAAAGGTGACGTCAAAGGCCTCGATGGTGCGAAACCCGTAATCGACCGGCTCGAAGACCGGCTCCAGAGGGAAGGCCCGCGCCTCGGTCAGGGTCTGTGACCAGAAGGCATCAAAATCGCCCGGCTCTTCGCGCGACGGGCGGTAGACCTGCAACTGCTCTAGCGGCATATCAAAAAAAGCCATGGTTGATCCTCCATCTGCTACAGTTTCTATGCTAGCATATGAATACTGTATGGTGTAACGGGCCACGCTGTGGAATGTATAGTTACAAGGCGTGGCAAGCGCCGAAGAGGAGCAGTGCATGGACCCGATGGACCTTCCAAAGCGGGAACAGGCGGGCCTTCATACACGTTCGTTGGTGCCCTTACCGCTCGGCGCTATTCAGCCTCGGGGCTGGCTGTGTGAACAATTGCGCATCCAAGCGGACGGTCTGTCAGGGCACTTAGATGAATTCTGGCCGGATGTAGCACAAAGCCGGTGGATTGGGGGCGACGCTGAGGGCTGGGAGCGAGGGCCGTATTGGTTGGACGGCGTGGTACCGTTAGCCTTTTTGCTGGAAGACCCAAAGCTCAAGGCCAAGGTCCGGCACTGGGTTGATGAGATTGTTAGCCATCAAGCGGCGGATGGCTGGCTTGGCCCGGTGCTCGACGCCCAGTATAGCTATCCGTATGACGCCTGGCCGCGTTTCGTCGTGCTCAAGGCGCTGATCCAGTATCATGAGGCGACGGGTGACGAGCGTATTCCCCAGGTGGTCGAGCGGTTTCTCCAGAAGCTCACGCAGTTGCTGCCGGAGCATCCTTTGCGCTCCTGGGCCATGTACCGCTGGGCCGATCTGGTGCTCAGCATTCACTGGCTGTATGAACGCACTGGTGAGCAGTGGCTGCTTGACCTCGCCAGCATGATGCAGGAGCAGGGCTTCGACTGGCGGGGCCACTTCGCGCGCTTCCCGTATCGTGATAGATCACGCCGCGAGGAGTGTGATTTGCGCACGCACGGCGTGAATAACGCCATGGCGATTAAGGCACCCGGCGTATGGTACCGACAGTCGGCTGACGCAGGGGATCACGACGCAGTAGGGCAGATGATCGGTATGCTCGACCGCTATCATGGGCAGGCGACCGGCATGTTTACCTGCGACGAGCATCTGGCGGGACGTAACCCCTCACAAGGGAGCGAGCTGTGCACTGTTGTGGAATATATGTATTCGCTTGAGACAGCCTTGCCGATGGTGCCGCAGGTTGAGCTCGCGGATCGCCTCGAACGACTGGCCTTCAACGCCCTGCCCGCTACGCTGAGTCCCGATATATGGTCGCACCAGTACGACCAACAGGTCAACCAGGTGCAGTGTAGTATGGCACCCGACCACCTATACACCAGCAATGGAGCTGACGCCAACTTGTTTGGGCTAGAGCCGCACTTCGGCTGCTGTACCGCGAATATGCACCAGGGCTGGCCAAAGTTCGCCAGCCATCTATGGATGCTCTCGGCGGATGGCGGGCTCACGGCCGTTAGCTACGCTCCCTGCTTGGTCTCGACCGAGATCGAGGGCGTGGCGGTGGGTGTCGAGGTGCAGACCGATTATCCATTCGATGAAGCGTTGCGCTTTACCATTCATGCCGAGCGCCCGACCTCGTTTCCGCTCCATCTTCGTATACCCCTGTGGGCGGAAGCTGCAACGGTCCAAATTGGAGATGAAGCACCGGTGACGATGATGGCAGGTACCTTCCACCGCGAGGAGCGCGAATGGCAAGATGGCATCACGCTGGTCTTACGACTGCCGCAGCAGGTGCAGGTTGTCCGAGGGTTCAACAACAGTGTGGCGATATCGCGTGGGCCACTCTTATTTGGTCTGCGCATCGGCGAGGAATGGCGACAGGTCGGCGGTGAACTACCGCATGCCGATTGGGAGGTAACGCCGACGACGGCCTGGAACTATGCATTGCAACTCGATCCCGACCGTCCTGCGGAGTCGATTCGCTTTGAAAGTCACGCTATGGGCCAACAGCCATTCTCACCGGAGGGCGCGCCCGTATCGGCCAAAGTGCTGGGCCGCCGGGTGCCGACATGGACGCTAGACCACGGTGCAGCGGCTCCTCCCCCACAAAGTCCAGTCACCTCTGAGGAGCCCCTGGAAGAATTAACCCTGCTGCCGTATGGCTGCACGAATCTGCGTATCGCCGAGTTCCCCTGGCTTGTTAGCCAAACATAGAAAGGTACAATGCCATGATCTCATCCCCGAGCCTCAATCAGTTAGCCAACGAACGCCAACTCGTCCCATTTGCCTCGTGGGAAACGCCGGCGTCGCGAGCTGGCTACTTCACGCTGCCAATGACCGAGGAAGCCCAACGCTTCTTTCAGGAGCAGGGCTTCCTCGTCATTGAGAACGCACTCTCCCCTGCTGAAATCGACGCGCTGAATAGTGAAGCTGCGGCGATCTGTAGAGGCGATCGGGGCACGCTCAAGGGCGTGACGCCAGCGGCAGATGGGGAGTCCGATACCGACGTAATGCGCCGCTACCTATGCATCCACTTCCCCCACAAACTGTCAGACGAGATGTACCGGACCCTCGCGCTTCCGCCGATCGTGGAGGTTCTGACCGGTGTCATCGGTCCGAACGTGAAGGCCATGCAGTCCATGCTGTTTATCAAGGCCTCGGGGAAGCCGGGCCAGGCCTGGCACCAGGATGAATTCTTTATTCCCACGCGCGACCGCTCACTGACCGGCGGCTGGATGGCACTGGATGATGCCACGGTCGAGAACGGCTGCCTGTGGGTCATTCCCGGTTCCCACCGGCATGGCATCATCTGGCCGCAACGCACCCACAACGACCAGCGCTTCGACTGTACCGGCGAAGCAATCGCGTTTCCATATACGGACGACGATGGGGTGCCGGTGGAGGTTAAAAAAGGCAGCATCGTTTTCTTCAACGGCTACCTGCTGCACCGCTCACTGCCGAACTATGCGCCCGACGGCTTCCGGCGCTCACTGGTCAACCATTATATGAGCGCCGAGTCACTGTTGCCCTGGCATGGCTTCCCGCCCGGTACGCCATTGGGTAGCGCCGACTACCGCGACATCGTGCTGGTGGCAGGCCGCGATCCCTACGTTTGGAAAGGGACCGAGAACCTAGCCACGGCCCACGTACGTCCTAGCGGCGAAGGCGGCTGCGGCAATGCCGAACGCAACACTGAGGAACTGGAGGAGGATGACGATCACTAGGCCATGAGGACCCGCTCAACCACGCGCATTCGATCGTTGATGGACAAGCATCATGGTTGTCTCGTGGTAAACCCATGCCACCACTCATAGAGCGGGTGCTGTCTCCCCGGCGCATACCTTGCTCCTGCTCGCACATCCTCAAGTGCTAGCCGCACGACAGCATCTGCCGGATTCATCGCGTCGACCCAGTGCTTGATCAGCTCTGGGGTCGAAATGATCTGGAGTTGGGGAGCTTCTCGCCGGAATAAGTTCGTCGCACTCCGATCATCGATAGCGCTAGCCCAGTTGCGATGTAGAGCAATCGCTGCGGTGATCGCCTCGCCGTCATCCCCGAGCACCGCTGCAAAGTTGACGTAGCTTTCGTTCTCGTCTTCAGAAGCTGGCGCGACAACGATGAGCAACCCGCGGTCGATGAGCGGCTGGAGATCAATTGGTTGGAGAATTCTCGTCTCTCCGTCACCTGATCGCACATTGATGCGCAACGCTTCCTGTTCTCGTACATAGGCAGCGACGGCAACGGAACGTGGGATGGCCGTCAGGATGCTGTCCATCTGTCCTGATGCAAACAGATTGATGGTGCATGAGGCGTCCAGGATGATGCAGGTGTGCGCAAACACTAGATTAGTCGTCAATTGCATCCTCCTAGACGCCTGGGCGCGAGCTTGCATCCATATCTAGCATGGACGTGATCTCGGTACTCTCCTCCTCCTGGAGCACTTCTGCGATCTGGCGGGCCGTTAGCCGGTCAACCTGCAAGAGTCGTGCGAAATGCCCTTCAGTGATCAGGTCCTGGTTGAAGGCATCCACCGCAAGATACTGATACCGCCAGGGAAGCTTTTCGGTTCGGGCAGGAAGAGGGCCAAGGCCCAGCTGTTGTTGCGCTTCGCGTACTTTGAGGCCCCGCTCCTTCAGCTTGTCCCAAATGCCCGTGGGCAGCAGCTTCATTTCTTCGAGCCGGCGCGTCAGTGCCTCCACCGAGACGCCATAGTAATGCGCTAGAGTGCAGAGGTCAGCAAAGCTCACCTTGTCGCGCGTGCGCCGCAGATCATTGAAGCGCCGCATGAGCCCGCTGCCCGGCATCAGAAAGAAGCGCGCGAAATAGTCCGCAAAGCGCTCGCTCTCGGGGATGCGTTGATACCCGTCCTCAACAAACACCGTTGGCTTATAGCGGTCACCCAGAAAATGTCCGTAATCATGTGCCAGGGACCACCGTCTGCGCTCCTCAGGGTGCAGGCTGTTGACAGCAATGCACCCACCAAGCTCATGCGTATAGAGATAGATCGCTGAAAAGGTGGATGGGCGCAATTCTAGGTAAAAGATTCGCAAGCCAACATCTTGCTCAAGCAGATCACGCAAAATCGAGATCGGCCCGTCGCCCAATCCTAGCCGGTTGCGTTCTTCCAGGGCTGTGCTCTCCGCAACCTGCCTCGTCTCACTCCCATGGTACTGATATTCCGGCGGATACTTGCGCACAAGCGGTGCTTCCAGGCGCTGCTCAAGCTCTAAGTAGTTACGCGACAGCTCCTCCAGTTGATCAATGTAGGGTTTGATCGCATCATTGTCTTCGATCGCACGCTGATATGGACCACGAAATTGTACCTGAAAGGGCTCAATTACCGGACGCGGATGCACAAAATCGCTCACTTGCCGGCCGTATGCCCGAGCAAGTTCAATTAACTCTCCGGCCCGGATGCGCCGCTCACCCTTCTCGATAGCCGTGAGGGTGGTCCGTGCAACATCAATGACCTCGGCGGCCTCTTGCTGCGTCATGCCACGTTTTTCACGCGTGCGCTGCAACTCTTTTCCAAGCTCACGCAGCTCGATGGTATCGAGGATATTTGCGTTCATACCCTTTATCCCCCTCTATGACCGACATCACCACTAAGCGGCGACGAAACCGCTCCGGAGCCCATCGTGGGACTAGGGAATACCTGCTATACATGCCGCCACTCCTCGACCTTGGGCGTTGGTTAATGTGACCCTTGTTCGAACATCAAGGTTGTAGGTACCCAGTCTCCACCTGGCATTGCTGGCACCCCTGTGCTCGGGGGTGAGCATACTAATCCATCTTCATCATCGACCATACACTATGTGTCTGACAATGTCAATACTAATTACAACTTACTGGGGGATTTGTCAGGTTATAGCAGAAGATAGGTGGCTGGCGGATGATACCGAAAAGCGCCGATATTTGAAAAGTATTGCTTTTAGTCCCCTGCTTCTGCGATTGAGAAGGGTGTATGCTATGATGCCAGCTGGGCTGAGCCAGAAGCCCACCCAGGGTCGTGAGCAGTATGGAGCTGGATGTGATCAGGGAGCGATTGCCATGGAATATAGAAAGCTCGGGCGTACCAGCTTGGATGTGTCCCGAATATGCCTTGGGTGCATGACATATGGGATACCCGAACGAGGATCACATCCTTGGACATTGGACGAAGAGCAGAGCCCCCCATTCATTCGCAAAGCGCTGGAGCTGGGTATTACTTTCTTCGATACGGCAAACAGCTATTCGGATGGGACGAGTGAGGAGATCGTCGGCCGGGCACTCCGTGAATTCGCCCGGCGTGACGAAGTAGTCATTGCTACCAAAGTATTCTTTCCTTGGCGACCGGGTCCCAATGGTGGTGGCCTCTCGCGGAAAGCCATTATGACGGCGATCGATGCCAGCCTCCAGCGTCTCGGTACCGATTATGTCGATCTCTACCAGATTCACCGTTGGGACTACGGCACGCCGATCGAGGAGACGCTGGAAGCACTCCATGACGTCGTCAAAGCCGGCAAGGTGCGTTACCTGGGTGCACCCTCTATGTTCGCCTGGCAATTCTGCAAAGCCCCCTACCTAGCCGACCAACATGGCTGGACCCGGTTCGCCACGATGCAAGATCATTACACTCTTCTTAACCGCGAGGAAGAGCGGGAGATGCTGCCGCTCTGTGCGGCGGAGGGGATTGGCGTGCTGCCCTGGAGTCCGCTGGCGCGCGGTCGGCTCACGCGTGACTGGGATGCCAGTAGCGGCCGCATGGAAACGGACGAGGTCGGAAAAGGGCTGTATGCGGCAAATGCCGATGCGGACCGTAGAGTGGTCGAGCGCGTTGCAGAAATCGCGGCCCAACGTGGGGTGCCTCGTGCGCAGGTCGCACTTGCCTGGGTTGCCCAGAAGCCCTTCGTGACCGCGCCGATCATCGGCGCGTCCAAGCCCCACCACCTCGACGATGCAGTCGCCGCTTTGTCGCTGAAGTTAACCGCAGAGGAGCTTGCGGCACTGGAGGAGGCCTACGTGCCACATCCGGTCGTCGGATTCTCCTGAACGGCTGGCGGCTCCGTCGCATGATCTCAGCGTGCAACGCCCAAGGCACCCGTCCATTGATTGTTCACCAGTCGCTAGGAGAATAGCCTATGGGCCATACATCCCTTCATACGCATGGTTGCCGGATCTCAGACGAGTGGACCTTACGTGGGATGCGGGCGGCAGTGCTGGAAAACGAGTTACTCCATGTGCTGGTACTGCTCGATCGTGGCGCGGAGATCGTCGAGTTTCGCTATAAGCCGCTCGATCTCGATCCACTGCTACGCTTGCCCAGTGAGTTACGCAACCCCGCCCAGGGCCAGTCCTCGATTGGTGCCTCAGGGGGCACGTTTCTGGACTACTATGTTGGCGGCTGGCAAGAGATCCTACCCAACGGGGGGCCGCCGGTTTCGTACCGGGGTGCCGACTACGGGCAGCACGGTGAGGTGTGCCTGATGCCGTGGAGTGCAGACGTGGTCGAAGATACGCCCGAGCGGGTTGTGTTGCTCTGTGCGGTACGCCCGTTGCGCACGCCGCTGTACCTGGAACGCACAATGACTATCGAACGCGGTCGCGCAACACTGCTCCTGGACGAGCGGCTCTGTAATGAGGCTGGCGAGTCGCTCGACGTGATGTGGGGCCATCATGTCGCCTTTGGGCTGCCGTTCTTACAGGAAGGCGGGATGATCGCGACGTCTGCGCGCAAGGTTTTGGCCCACGAGGAGATGCCGGGTTCCACAGGGCGACGCCTGCGGGCGGGGCAACGCTCGACCTGGCCGATGGGTAACGCGGAAGATGGTACGCCCGTCGATCTGCGGATTGTACCGCCGCGTACAGAAGCACTCGGGCGCGAAATGGCTTATCTCAGTGACTTCGACGGCCCGGCTTGGTATGCAATCACGAATGTGCAACAACAGGTGGGTTTCGCCATGCGCTGGGATGGCGATCTTTTTCGCTATCTGTGGCTATGGCAAGAGTTGAGTGGCGCGACAGGCTATCCGTGGTGGGGCCGGAGCTACGCGGTGGCATTGGAGCCCTGGACTAGCTATCCGACACTGGGCTTAGCCGAAGCTGTGCGCCGCAATACCCAACTAACACTCCAGCCGGGCCAGACGATCACCACACGCCTGGCTGCTACGGCCTATCAAGGACTACAGGCCATCGCGTACGTCGATGAGGATGGCACCGTGCGTGGAGCATGATCGGACCGGTAGCC
>JACDGP010000029.1:1351-50388 GCA_013821605.1 Herpetosiphonaceae bacterium | reverse complement strand
GCACTCTGTCGACCGGGTCTGGCTCGTCTACCTGGTCTCCTTTTTTGAGGCCATTGTGGCCCAGTTCTTCGGCCCGGCCGAAAGTGCCTTCCTGCCTACGCTTGCCGGCGAGGAACACCTGGTGGCCGCCAATGCGCTCAACTCCCTGAACAGCAACCTCGCACGTTTGGTGGGTCCGGCCCTGGGAGGGATTATTGCCGCTCGGTTTGGCCTCTCGGGAGTAGCACTTGCCGACGCCCTCTCATTTCTGCTGGGCGCCGTCTTGATATTCCTGGTGACCGCGTCCGGCAGGGTGAAGCGGGCTGACGTGGTCAACGCGGCGGCGGCAGCCGAACGGGCGTGGCGAGCGGTATGGCGTGAGTGGTTGGAAGGCTTGCGCATCGTACGCCGCGAACGGCTGGTGGCGGTGCTCATGGCTATGTTTGCGATTGGCGCGCTAGGCGAAGGCGTGATGGGCGTGATCTTTGTGGTATGGGTCAAGGAGGTGTTGCGTGGCGGCGCGCAGGAACTGGGCTGGTTAATGAGCGCGCAGGCCGTAGGCGGATTACTGGGCGGTCTGGCGATAGGCGCGCTAAGTAGCAGCTTCTCCCCACGGCGGCTTGCCGGCCTTGCCCCGATCATATTCGCTTTGATCGACATCGCGCTCTTTACATATCCCCTGATGCTGGCCGGTCTTTGGCCGGGCTTGCTCTTGATTGCCATTGTCGGCCTCCCCGCTGCAGCTATCGGAGCAAGCTGGACGACCCTGATGCAAAGCGGTGTCAAGGATGAATACCGTGGCAGGATCTTCGGTGCCATCGGCACCACACAGTCGCTTTTCAGACTTGGCGGGCTCCTCGTTGCCGGTGCGCTCGGCGGAGTGTTGAGCCCGATCCTGTTGCTCGATCTCTTCCAAGGCGGCTCGTACCTCCTCGCGGGCCTGATCGCCATCCTCGCACTCTCCGGTCCGGTCGCGCAGGTGCTTCGGAAGTCACAGTCGCAAGCATCAATCAACCCCGATTGAGACCAGATACGCAAAATTCGAGCAGGGCGAAATGAGCTATGGCGCGTATCTTCCTATATTGCCAGCTGTGTCGCAATAGGGGAGACTCAAGACGAAGTCATGGAGTTGATTCACGAAGCAATTGCCTTCCATGTTGAAGGACTTCGTGAGTCGGGCCTTCCCGTTCCTGCACCGCAATCCCAAAGCGAATATGTGGAGCTAGGTTAGCTTTACAACGCGAAGCACATCCCGAGGTATCTCGGTACAATAGCTATGCTGAACAGCATAGCAGAAGGATGGTACCTCATGGAGCTTACACTAACACCTGATATAGAACACGCCCTCAGGGAACAGGCCCAGCAACAAGGAATTGCTCCAGAACGGCTTGCCTTAGATAGCCTCCGTCGGCAATTTGTCCGGCCAGTGGACATCACACAACCGACAGAGAATACCGAAACGTTAGCTGATTTCCTCGCTGACTTCATTGGTGTACTGCACAGTAGCGAATATATTCCTGGTGGCGCGCGCCTCTCTGAAGCTACAGGTAAGACATTTACCGACATACTCATCAAAAAACGGCAGCAAGGACAGTTGTGATATTGACTGATACGGGGCCGCTCGTCGCGTTGCTGGATAAGGACGATGTACACCATCCGGCCTGTGTGATCATCGCGCAACGTCTGCCTCCTGGCCCATTACTAACAACTTGGCCATGTTTTGTGGAAGCAATGTACTTGCTGGGCTCTGTTGGCAGACATCGCTATCAAGCAGAGCTTTGGCGACTATGGGCAACGGGTAGACTGATTCTTTATGATTTGGTACCACGCGAACTAGAGCGTATGTCCGTACTGATGGACAAGTATCGCGATACTCCGATGGATATTGCCGATGCATCGCTTATTGCAGTTGCTGAAAGCAGTGGGCTGCGAAGTGTATTTTCGCTGGACAGTGACTTCGCTACTCTCGCGCTCGCCGATCAAGTCGGCCTCGTGGAATCTGCCTGGCAGAACCCGCTGCCCCGCCTATTGATTTTCGACAACTGCGAAGATGAGCAATTACTGCAACAATGGCGCCCGCCGGGTGGTGGCTGCCATATCCTGCTAACAAGCCGTCGCGCGCACTACGACTCGATCTTGGATGTTCATCCGCTTGCTTTGGCCGTCCTAGCGCGTGATGCCAGCATCGCCTTGCTGCGCAAGCACCGTCCCGATCTCCCTCCTGCGGATCCGGCCCTTGCCGCGATTGCCGAGGAATTGGGCGACCTACCGCTGGCCTTGCAGCTTGCCGGCAGCTTCCTGGCTAAATATCGTAACGCCATCACACCTGGCGCATACCTCGACCGACTGCATAAACCCAACCTGCTCGCCGACCGCTCGTTACAGAATCTAGGCGTCTCGCCGACGAAGCGTACTGAAAGCTTGGCTCGCACCTTTGCCCTCAGCTACGAACGCCTAGATGCCAGCCACCCAACCGATACACTCGCGCTGCAAGCCCTCGCGCGTATCGCCTGCTTTGCTCCCGGCGTGTCATTACCACCTTGGCTCCTCCAACGAACCCTTGTGTTATCCGACGATCCCGATGCCGCGTTCCAATTCGAGGACGCTGTGCTGCGTCTTAGCGACGATCTTGGCTTGCTTGAAACGGACGGCGAGGATGCTCTTCGTCTCCATCGGTTGCTTGCTACCTTTGTACAATCGGTTACGACCGACCAATTAGCACAACTAGCAGTGGAAAACGCGATGTTGGAGGTTGCTCGCTCCTACAACAACGAAGGCTACCCAGCACCACTCCTCGCTCTTCAGTCCCATCTGCGTGTTATCACCGATCGGGCATGTGAGCGGATGGACGAAGTGGCAGCCGACCTCTGCAACGAACTGGGCTATCAGCTCCAGATGATTGGTGACTTTGCCGCCGCCCGTCCGTACTACGAGCGTGCCCTCGCCATCCGTGAGCAGGTGTTGGGTGCCAATCATCCCGATACCGCTCTCAGCCTCAACAACCTGGGCGTTCTGCTCCGTGCCCAAGGCGACTATCAAGCGGCGCGACCCTATTATGAGCGTGCCCTCGCAATTTGCGAGCAACGTCTCGGTCCTGATCATCCTACCACCCAAACGATCCGAGACAATCTACGTGCCCTCGATACGCCACAAGAAACCGCAGCCCAAAAGATTGCCAGGATCGAAGCAGCAGCAACGGCGGCAGTTAACCAACGCCTCGCGGAGGACAATGCCGAGCAGCGGGCTGCCCTGGTGGCACAGCTTGAGCAGCAAGCACAATGGGCCGAAAAGGACGAACCGCAAGGCTCTCCCTATCTGCTCCTGGCCCAGAAGCTACGGGCACTCAAGGAGCGCTTGGAACTGGGCGAAGATGGTGCATAATGATGGTATGAACAATCTCTACGACCTCGCCCACAAAGCTGGCCAAAGCCTCCAAGCCCGTGGCTGGCAGCTTGCCACCGCCGAATCCTGTACCGGCGGTCTCGTCGGCGGCACCATCACGACCATTGCCGGCTCGTCGGCCTATTACCTCGGTGGCGTGATCTCCTATAGCAACGATGTCAAAATGGCCCAGCTCGGTGTCCCCTTGGAGATCATCATGGCGGTCGGTGCTGTCAGCGCGGAGTGCGCTCAAGCCATGGCCGAAGGCGTCCGCACCCGCTTCGGTGCCGATATTGCCGTTGCCACCACCGGCATCGCCGGGCCGGGCGGTGCGACCCCTGATAAGCCCGTCGGCTTAGTCTACGTTGCCGTTGCCACACCTACCGGCACCCAGTCGCAGCGCTGCTTGTTCACCGGTGACCGTATCACCAATCAGCAAGCAACTGTGGAGGCAGCCCTCGCCATGATCATCGAGAGCTGTATCCAGATTTGACACATCAGTTCTAATGTGTTATAATACCCCCTATGCTTTATGACCGGCACCCACATCCTACCTCCGCCTATGAGCCGCCGACCGCCATTGTTCCCATTGTTTTCATTGCTTTTTGCATCATTGCGCCAAGTTCAAGAGCAATGGTGGGCTATTGTTTTCTATTGTATCACAAAAAGTCGATTTTCCTTTGGCAATCACCTAAAACACGCGTTGACGGCTCATCTAAAAACCTCATTGCTGGCAATGAGTCACAGAATAAATACCCTTCTCACCCCTTTTCCTAAAGCGCAGTACAATACGAGCCAAACATAACGAAAGGTTTTTGATGGCTCCTGTCATACTCGATCTGCCGCACGGTCTCCGGATTGTCACCGAAGAGCTTCCTAATATTCACTCGGTCTCGATGGGCATTTTTACCAAGGTTGGCTCGCGCTACGAGACCAAACCGGTGAGCGGCGTCTCTCACTTTTTAGAGCATATGCTGTTCAAGGGCACGCAGCGGCGCAATGCCCGCGAGTTGAGCGAGTCCATCGAAGGCATCGGCGGCTTTATTAATGCCTCCACCTCCTATGACTCGACCGTCTACTTTGCCAAAGTCGCCGATATCCACTTCGACCGCGCGGTCGACACCTTGAGCGACATGCTGCTCCACTCCAAGTTCGATCCCAAAGAGGTGACCAAGGAGCGCCGCGTCATCATCGAAGAGATCAACATGAGCCACGATGATCCCGGTGAGTGGGTCTACCATCTGCTGAACCGCAGCATGTGGGGCGATCAGCCGTTGGGCTGGGACATTGCCGGTACGGCCGAAACAATGGCCGGCGTCGGTCGCGATGAGCTGCTGGCCTACCAGGCGCAGCACTACACCATGCCCAGCACGGTGATCTCGATTGCCGGTAACCGTTCGACCACCGAGATGGTCGATACCTGGGTTAAAGCCCTGGCCGGTTATCCCGAGGGCCAGGTCTATGAGCCGACCCATACGGAGCCGGTACGACCCGGTCCCAAGCTGACATTTTTACAGAAAGAAACCGAGCAGGCTAACTTTTGCCTGGGTCTGCCCGGCCTGTCCTATAACGATCCCGACCGTCGCCCGCTCCAGGTGCTCGATTCGGTGCTCGGCGGTGGTATGTCATCGCGCCTCTTCCAGGAGATCCGCGAAGAGCGTGGCCTCGCCTACTCGGTCTTCTCGGATACCTCGGAGTTCAACGACGCCGGCAGCTGGATCATCGGCGGTGGCGTTGATCTCAGCAAAGCAACTGAGGCCATTCGCGCCTGCTTGGACGTCATGTCCAAACTGCGCGACGAGGGCATTACTGAGGGTGAGCTGCAGCGCGTTAAGGAGCAGGCCAAAGGCCGCATGCTGCTCGGGCTAGAGGATTCGTGGTCGGTAGCGGCGCGTAACGGCTCGCACATTCTGCGCTACGGCCGGGTGCTGCCGGTCGAACAGTTCGTCGCCGAGATCGAAGCCGTCACCCAGGAGGATGTACTGCGGGTCGCCCAGCGGCTGGTCCGTAGTGATGGCTTGCACCTGTCGGTGATCGGCCCCTACGAAGACTCAGCCCCATTCGAGGACTTGCTTAGCTTCTAGGCGAGCGGCTCAAGGAGCACGACGCAATCACGGCCCGCATGCTTCGCTGCATACAGGGCCGCGTCGGCTTCACGCACCAGCCGTGCACTGTTGGCAGCACTGCCCGTTAGGACGGCAACGCCCACTGAAATAGTGATTGTGCCCAGCCGTTGCCCCTCGTGCTGCACCGTGAGTTGCTTGATCCCCATCCGTAGCTGCTCGGCACGCTGCTGTGCGACTTCGGCTACAGCCCCCGGCAAGATCATCGCGAACTCTTCCCCTCCGTAGCGACACGCCAGATCCTCTCCACGAATCTGCGCTTGGAGCATACCACCAAGTTCTCGTAACAAGGTATCACCTGCGGCATGCCCATAGGTGTCGTTGACCTGCTTGAAGTGGTCAACGTCGACCACCAGCACCGCGACTGGCTCCCCGCTCCGGTGCGCTTTCCGAACCTCGCGCTCCAGCGCGTCTTCGAGATAGCGCCGGTTAAAGAGGCCGGTCAAGACATCCCGCGTGGCTTGCTCGCGCAGGGTCTGTTGCAAGTCTAGGTTGGCCAGCACGAGCGCGATCGTGCTCCCTGCCGTTTGCGCGAGGCCGGCTTGAGCATCGTTCAGGCTAGCAGCACCGTATGGCTGAAGGTGTAGCACGCCCAGCAGTGTGCCGCGTGCCATGAGCGGGACGCAAATTGCATGTTCCGGCAGCGGGCCGCTAAGATGCTGGCAGCGAGCATCGGCATGATCGTCCCTGAGGCCATGGACCCGACGAAGGCGCAAGGCCCAACACTGAGCCGGTGCGAAGACCAGGGCCGTCTGGGGGTTGCCCCAACTGGCCACGCTATGCACATGGCTTTGATCTGGCACGATGACCGCAAGCATACCGCTTGTGGCAGGCAACAGTTGCTGCAACACAGTCGCGCTCAACGTGTACGCCTCCTGGACGCTGAGGCACTCCTGGAGCAACTCATGCAACTCGTTGAGACGGCGCAATTCCTGGCTATGCTGTTGTACGGCGACCAGATGCGTTTTCAACTGCGCATTGACCTGCTGCACCTGCTGCTCTGCCCGTTTGCGCTCGGCCAGTTCCTGTTGGGCGATGCTATACAGCTGTGCATTATCAAGGGCAATGGTCGCCAGTTGCGCGAGGCGTATCAGCAAGTCAACCTCGTCAGCATCAAAGCTCTGCCCTGGCTCGATCCGCGCCAAGCCCAGTACGCCCATGACCTGCTGCCTCAAGAGCAGCGGCACGACGACGACCGCGTGGAAGCGGTTCGGGCGAATGTGACTCGTCCGTCCACTCCACACGTCATACTCGGGCACTACTAGCGGTTGGCGACTCTGCCAGACCATACCGGCCATGCCCTCCCCCAGTCCGAGCCGCTGTTGAGACACATCGTTGAAGTTGCCCGTTCCTACCTTGAGCTCAAGTGTTGCCCCAGCCGCATCAACCAACGAGATAAAGCCATGCTCGGTGCCCACAATCTGCCCGGCCCAGGTGATGATCTCGGCCAGCAAATCCGCCACATCAAGCCGGTTCATCAGTGCGAGCGTGGTCGCATGCAGCACCGCCAAATACTCATTTTGACGCCGCAGTTCGGTTTCGGCTCGCTTCCGGTCAGTGATGTCGTTGAGCGTTCCTGCCGCGCCGTAGCCCCTCCCGTTTGCATCCACAATCGCCCGCGCATACACCTCCAGGTAGCGCCAACTACCTGCTGCTGTCCTGAAGCGCGTTTCGAAGCGGCGAGTCTCAATCGTACACGTCAGGAGGGCCTGGAAAGCTGCCAGGGTGTGGGATCGATCATCGGGATGCACATGCTGCTCCCAGGCACTGCCCAGACTACCCGCGACGGCGAAGCCGGTGATGTCGGTCCAAGCCGGATTAAGCAACACCCACCTGCCCTCGGTATCGACCTGAAAAATCACCTCTTTGACCTGCTCGATGACCGTCCGGTACTTCGCTTCGCTATCGTGAACCGCACGGTAGAGGCGGGCGCGGGTGAGTGCAATCCCCACATGCTCACTTAAGGCGCTCATCAACCGCAAGTCGGCCGGACCCAAGGCGATCTCACGGGTGCATTCCAAATTGAGCACGCCCACCACCTCACCCTCATCGTGCAACGGCACGCAGACTTCCGCCACCAGTTCGCGAAATGGCCAGACCACGTCCGGGTCGAATTGTCCCGCTTCAAGTAACACTGCCTCGCCCGTCCGTGCCACGCGACCCATTATCCCGGTCGTCAGCGGGATGTAGTTCAGCACCTGGTGGTAGCCGACTTGATGCTGGAGCACAAGCTGTTCGTCCTCGATCAGGAACAGACTCACGTGCCGATAGCCAAAGGTATGTGCGATACTTTCAACGATGGTGCGGAAAACGAGCGTGAGATCCATCTCCCGAGCTAACACGGTCCGAACCGCTTCGAGCAGCGTCTCTTCCGTGGCGCGACGCTCAGCGGCCAGCAGACGCTGGTGATACTCCACCTGCTGAGGCTGCTCAATTCCCGGATCCGCAGCGACGATCAACTCGTGTGAGACGACTGGGTCAGGCCGGTTGCTCTGTGGTAGAAGAGCATCATACATATACTGGTCTACTCCCCCTGGCATGACAATACTATCCACAATGCCGATTGGTAGTTTCAATGGCACGCTGGAGGTTATGCTGGGTACTTTGCATTATAGCGTATTGCCACATCAAGGGAGTCGGAGGCGGTGCTCTGTGTCAGCGATGGAGGAGTGCGCTCAGCTACTAAGCGGGCAGTTCAATCATCAGCAGGTCGCCAAGCGTGGTCGCACTTTCTCTAATCGCGCCGACCGGCAACTCCAGTGTGGTATGGGCCTTGCGCGCGCCGGCGTATGGTCGCCAGGGCCGGAGATCGGGATACAACTTCACTACCCGGCCCGCGCGGTCCAAAAAGATCACATCCAGCGCAAACTGCATCCCAATCATATGAATATTCGCGCAGGGAACGATCACCAGCCCGCCTCCTATCGGCAGCCCCTTGCGCCCCAGCAGCCCACGTCCCCGACTCAAAAAGCTAGTGGCCCGCTCGGCCGCGCTGGCGACGGTCGTCTGCTTCGTCATATTGCGAATCGCAACCCGTTCCATGCTCCTAAACATCCTTCGTATTTCAGCACACTTAAACCCTCTCCCTCGCAATGGGGAGGGTCGCCGTCGCAACGGCGGGGTGGGGGTCTTCCTCACCAGGTCATCATAGCGCATGTGCCACGGTATACGTGTCGCCGTCGCAACGGCGGGGTGGGGGTCTTCCTCACCTTACTCCACCAGCCACTCCAGAATTTCTGGTGGCACCGCGTCGCGCCCGACGAGCTCGACCAGCCGCTTAAGATCCCGGTGCCCTTCATCCCATAACACTAGGTGATCGCCCACCTCGTACGTTGCGAGCTCTGCGTCAAGCTTGCCACCGTTTGCATACGCCGTGCGCTGCTCACGGAGCCAGTGCAATGCTGCATCAAAGCGCAGTAGCAATGCGGCATAACGCTGAAGGTTAAGGTGAATTTCGCTCCGTTGCGCCCGCGCTAACCACAGCCGCTCGAACTCGACAACCATCGGTGTGACATCTGCTCGCAACCGCTGCATCTCCGCAACCAACTCGTCTAGCCGCGCCAGGCTATCCGCTGCCGCTACGGGCTGTGTTGCTAGATCCCGGAGCGTGGTACGCACCCGTTGCCCCAGTTGAACTTTCTGTCCCACATGGATCATCTGATACGCGGTAAACGAAAGCTCATGCCGTAGCAACGCATCCGGCAGCAATGCGAAGGCTGGTATGGCTGCCTGGCCCGCCGCTACCATCTGCGCAAGTGCTTCCGGCGGTGCCGCCTGCACCATCCGCCCGGCGAGCGGATCTTCCCACAGTGCATAGATCGTCTCCGAGCGATTACGCGCCCCGAGCCCCGGTTGCTCTACCGCCTGTCCAAGTCTGCGTATTGCGGCTACTGCGATCCCCGAGGCATCCCCAAGAAACAGCCGGCCGAAGGCCTCGTCGAAGGTTTCGGTTGCCGTCGTCGCACCCGTCCACGCCATTTCCGCCCCGAAAAGATAGCTATACCAGGAGTGTCCTAACGGCTGGTAATGACCCATGTCACCCCAGTCGGTGTTGAGCATACCAATAGCCCCGGCCGCGATGCCGTCACGCACGTAGTTGCGGATATTGGCGAGCGAATTGTCGATGCGCGGGAACAGCGTATTCCAGGTCGACGTGCCCGGACAAACATAGAACGGCCGCCCCGCTCGTGCCAAGGTTTGCAAGGTTGGATAGGACTCCAGCCCCTCGTACTCCCAATCCAGCAGAATGACATCCGCCGGCAACTCCCTGATCAGCTCTGGATAATGGTGCAGCACGTCGGCCCAGATCATGATCTGCCGCCCATGCCGTGCCGCCAGTTCGCGCAACTTCAAAATATGATTGAGGTAC
Organism: Herpetosiphonaceae bacterium; assembly: GCA_013821605.1. Lineage (GTDB taxonomy): Bacteria > Chloroflexota > Chloroflexia > Chloroflexales > Kallotenuaceae > JACDGP01. The sequence continues at coordinate 40,536 of JACDGP010000029.1, read as the reverse complement.
ACCCGACCATAACCACCTTCGCCGGCCAACTCTTTGGCCTGCCCCCGTCCATGGTCCCATGTTTCATCGGAGTCGACGTTCAAGATCCCAACCGAAAATGCTGGCAGCAGATCCCCATATAGATCATCCAGCAACCGGTATGATTCCTCGCGCGCTGGGGTCAGGCTCCACTTCCAGGGCGTCTCGGCCAAATGTTCATAAGCCGGCAAGCTCAGAATATGGCGCATATGGCCGGTCGATTGCAGATTAGGCACGAGCTCGATGTGCCGTGCCCGGCAGACTTGGTCCAGTGCCAGCATATCATCAGCGGATAACGATCCTGCTTCAGCACCGATCAGCGGGTGCGACGGAAAGCGGAAGGTATGCTCGGTATACAATTGTAATTGGTTGAGTTTATAGTGCGCCAGCACCTCGGCCAGCTGTGCCAATGTCGCGCGGGTCGGTACTTTGCCCCGTGACACGTCAAGCATGATGCCGCGGTGGAGCAGCACCGGCGCGTCGGTACATTCGCATGCTGCTAAACGGCGACCCTGCGTGCGGAGCAGCTGCTTCAACGTCTGGACGCCATAGAACAAACCGGCCTCGTCCGCGCCCGTGACCACGATCCCATGTGCTGTGATCACTAGATGGTAGCCCTGCTCACCAGGCGATCCTTCATCGCCATCCTCTGGGAGCACTGCATGATCATCCGCCTGCCCGCGTACGAGCAAGCTGATGGTGTTGCGCTGCTCAACGTGCAAGCCTTTGGCGATGCGCGCGTCGAAACCGCACACCTCCAGAATCATCTGTTGCAGTTCGCGGGCGGCAAACAGTGTCGCATCACTGGCAACTGCAGCGAGTACCAGGGACGTATCCGCGTTGAGACCAAAACTGCCGGCAGTCCACGAGAACTCGTGTGGCTGAGGAATAAGCGTCGGTGGCTTGGTATGCATCATTACTCCTACATATCGATGGATCGTTACTCATCGCTGATCTTTAAGCACCGCCCGCGCCGCGTAATAGCCGCACATGCCGTGCACACCTCCGCCGGGCGGCGTAGACGAAGAACACAGGTAGATACCGGGGGCTGGAGTGCTATATGGAACCAAGCGCGCGGTCGGACGCGTCCATAACTGGCGCAGGTCCTGAATGCCGCCGTTAATATCACCACCCACATAATTGGCGTTATGCTGCTCCATCGCCCGCGTGTTCATCACGCTCCGCGCCAAAATCCGCTCCCCGAAGCCCGGTGCGAAGCGCTCGATCTGCTGCTCGATGGCCTGCGTCATATCGACGGTCGAGCCGTTCGGCACGTGGCAATAGGCCCACAGCGTCTGCTTGCCCGCAGGAGTGCGCGATGGGTCGAACAACGATTGCTGCGCTAAGAGCACGAAAGGCCGCTCAGGATGCCGGCCCTGTGCGACCTCGCCTTCAGAACGGGCAATTTCTGCGAGCGTGCCACCCAGGTGTACAGTGCCTGCCCGCAGTGCCTCGGCTGCGCGCCATGGCACCGGGCCATCCAGCGCATAGTCCACCTTGAAGACGCCGGGACCGTAACGGTAACACTCAAGCTTGCGCCGGTAGCCGGCCGGCAGCCGGTCGCCCGCGATCCCTAACAATTGGCGTGGGGTCACGTCGAATAAGACGGCACGGGCGGCCGGTAACTCGGCCATGGTTGTGACCGGCGCACCCGTTTCGATCACACCGCCCAGCGCACGCAGATGCGCTGCGAGCGCGTTAGCGAGTTGGCTAGAGCCGCCCTCAGGCATCGGCCAGCCCACCGTATGGCCCAGGATACCGAGCACCAGCCCAAATGCAGCGGTCGCTGGCTGGTCAAGCGCTTGGATGGAATGCGCTGCCAGGCCGGCGAACAAGCCACGGGCCCGCTCGTCTTTGAAGACACCCTGTGCGAGACCGGCCGCCGAACGGATCGCTCGCAGACCAAAGCGCGCCAGCGCGAAGGGATGGCGCGGCACGGCTAGTGGTCCGAGGAGTGAGCCTTCCAGGGCTCCCCAGTTGGCAACGAATGGCACCATCAAGCTCCGGTAGGCCCCGGCATCATCACCCAACGTTGCTGCCGTTGCAGTAACCGAGCGCTCCAAGGTGGCGACAGTGCCATCGTCAAAGGGATGCGCCAGCGCCAGTGGTGGGTAGATCCAGCGCAGGCCGTATGCTTCCAGGGGTAATGTGCGAAAAAAGGGCGATGCGACACCCAGCGGCAGCACCGCCGAGCAAATATCATGCTGAAAACCGGGGAGCGTCACTTCAGCCGTTTGCATGCCGCCACCAATCGTTGCTGCTGCTTCACGGACCAGTACCGCACGCCCGGCCCGCGCCAGGGTAATCGCTGCAGCGAGGCCATTGGGTCCCGATCCCACAACAATCGCATCATACGCTTGGGTTGCCATCTGGTCGCCGGCTTTCACGATTGCCTGCCCATGCAGCGCGAGTAGCCGAAACAGTATACACGAATCGCTCTAGCATGCGGAAAATCGCGTTATACTTTGTCACCATGAGAGGATCGAGTATTCGGTACCTGTGGCCTTATCTGCGTGATCATCATGACTGGCTGGTCGGGTGCCTGGTTTATGCCCTGGTGGGCGCAACCGCAAGCGCGTTTAGCCCCTACGTCCTCGGGCGCGCGATCGATGAGCTCCAGCGCGGCCTACGCTTACCGGTCGTGGCCGAGTATGCGGTGGCCTTGTTGGTCCTGGCTGCCACGCTGGCCATCTTCCGCTACCTGCTACGCATGCTGACCGGTGCGATGGCTGCCACCGTCTCCTATGAAATGAGCCAAGACTTTTTCGTGCGGCTGCTGGTGCTGGACCGGGCCACCTACGCCGAGTTTGGTACCGGCGATCTGCTGTCGCGGGCGACCATCGACTTCATCTACGTCTGGCGCTTCTTCAGCGCCGGCTTCCAAATGATGCTCCATTCGCTGGTCCTGCTCGTGATCGGCTGCGTGCTGATGGCTTTCGCCAGCCCGCTGCTCGCGCTGATCGTCTTTGGCTGTCTGATGGTCTCATTAACCGTGCAAGTGCGCTTTGGCAAGGTGCTGGAAAACTCCTTCGACCGCGTCCAGCGCAACATGGCGCTGATGTCGGCCTTTGCCCAGGAGCATCTCACCACGGTCCGCATGGTCAAAGCCTACCGCCAAGAAGCACCCGTAGTCGCGGCGTTCGATACGGTACTCGGTGACTATGCCCGCAGCAACCTCCAATTTGTGCTACGCAGTGGTGTGATCACACCGCTGCCGGGTACCGTTGTGCGCCTGACGACCGCCGTCGTATTAGCAGTGGGTGGCGCGTTGGTGATCCGTGGCGGCCTTACCGTCGGGCAGCTGGTGCAATTCATCGTGTACCTGGGACTGCTCAACAACGCTGTGCTCCAGATCAGCCAGGCCTTTGAACGGCTGCAGCAAGGTGCCGCTGCCACCGGTCGCATCGCCGAGATCCTCCATCGTGGGCCACGCATCGCCGATGCACCCGATGCGCAAACGATTCCCATCACCGGTCGGGTACAAATGCGCGGTGTCGGTCTCAAAGCCGGCAATCGCTGGCTGCTCCACGATATCACCTTCGATGTGGCGGCCGGCAGTACTGTCGGCATTATTGGTGCAACGGGGGCCGGTAAATCGACACTGCTGGGACTGATCGCCCGAGTCCAGGATCCTTCAACCGGTCAGGTACTGATTGACGGCGTGGATGCGCGCAAACTGGCTCTCCGCACGCTGCGTGGGGCGCTGGCGATTGTGCCCCAGGAGTCCTTGTTGTTCTCGATGTCGTTGCGCGACAACATTACGCTGGGATTATCTGGGGTCCCTGACGCACAGGTCGAGCAGGCCATTGACGCGGCGCGCTTGAGCAATGACTTGCCACAATTACCCCAAGGACTGGCGACGCATGTCGGCGAGCGGGGTGCGACCCTATCCGGTGGACAAAAACAGCGCACTGCTATTGCGCGGGCGCTTGTGCGTGATCCCCGCATCTTGTTGCTGGACGATGCGCTGGCCAGTGTCGACGCGCTAACGGCCTCGCAAATCATTGCCGGGCTGGCATCATCGCGAGCCGGTGCCGGGCGACGGACCACCTTTATCGTCAGCCAGCACTTACTAGCCGTCCGCTACGCCGACACGATCCTGGTACTCGACGAAGGCACAATCATCGAGCAGGGCACGCACGACGAGTTGCTGGCCCACGGTGGCCGCTACGCCGCACTATATGAGCAGGGACAGCGCCGCGATGCAGATGAGATCGATGAGCGCGCCCTGGATGGCACAGGTCATACGGAGGCACCATGGCTAACAACCCCGCAGTAACGGAGGCTGATCCGCGTAAGGGTCGCACCCAGGACGCAGCGCTCGGCTGGCTGATTGCTCAGACGATCGCGCCCTACTGGCGACCATTACTGTTGGCCCTGCTGCTGCTGGTTGCGACGGCGATGCTGGCCGTCGTACCGCCGTATCTGCTGCAACAGGCGATCGATGGTCCACTTGCCCGTCACGACCCGCGTGGCCTTGTTGCCATCGCCGCATGGTACGCCGCCAGCGTCATTGCGACCGCCCTTCTACAATTCGCACAAATCTACTTCTTGCAGTTCAGCGGCCAGCGCGCACTCGCCGACTTACGCCACCGGCTCTTTGCCCAACTGCTGCGGCAAAGCATGAATTTCTTCGCTGAGTATAGTGTTGGTGAACTGATCCAGCGTTTGACTGGCGACATTGACGCGCTCAGCACGCTGCTGTCCTCCAGCGTAGTCACGATCTTGACCGATGGTGTCACGCTGATCAGCGTAGTTGTGGTGATGTTTCTCGTTAACTGGAAATTGGCACTGTTAGCGCTGGCTGTGTTGCCGCTCTTGGCCATCGTCACGCGCTTCTTCCGTCGTCGTATTCGCCGCTCCTCCGATGGTGAGCGTACAATGGCCTCGCGCGTCAGTGCCTTCCTGAACGAGCAGCTCAACGGCATGCTGCTGATTCAACTCTACCGCCGGGAGGCTACCAGCACGAAGGAGTACGAGGGCTATAATGGCGACTATCGTGCGGCGCTGATCCGGCTGCGGAAAGAAAGTGCCACCTTTTTGTCGGTGCTTGAGCTCATTACGGCGTTTGCCCTGGCGACGTTGCTGTACTGGGGCGGGCGTGGTGTGCTGGCGGGCTGGGCCACACTCGGCATGCTCGTGGCCTTTGTGCAATACAGTGATCGCGCCTTCCAACCAGTCTTGCGCTTGTCCGAGCAATACAACAACGTGCAGATCGCCTTGGCGTCTGCCGAACGTGTGGCACACATGCTTGAAGCCGAACCCTCGGTTCCCGAACCGGCCGCGCCCGTACCCCTACCGGCGGTGCAGGGTGCCATCGAGTTTCGTGATGTACATTTTGCCTACATCCCGGACGAACCGGTGCTGCGTGGCATCTCGCTCAAAATCCGTGCGGGTGAAAGCGTCGCGGTCGTCGGCCCCACCGGCGCAGGCAAAAGTTCGCTCGCTGGGCTTCTGGCACGCTTCTATGATCCACAAGCCGGGGCCATCCTGATCGACGGGCAGGATATCTGTACCCTCAGCTTGGACGACTTGCGCCACGCGGTAGCCGTCGTGCCCCAGGACCCGATCTGCATCGCCGGCACGATCAGGAGCAATATCGCCTTATACGATAGCGCTATCAACGATGCCGCCGTGTGTGAGGCTGCCACCTTAGCGAATGCAGCACAGTTTATCGAACGGTTACCTAACAGCTATGAAACCGAGGTACGGCCGGGTGGTGCCAATCTCTCAGTGGGCCAGCGCCAACTGCTTGCGCTCGCTCGTGCCATCGCCCTCAGTCCCACCGGCGTCCTGGTACTCGATGAGGCGACCTCCAGTATCGACACCGCCAGCGAGGCCCTAATTCAGACGGCCTTAGAGCGTATCCTGCGGACGCGTACCAGCATCGTAATCGCCCACCGCCTCACGACCATCCGCAACGCCGACCGCATCATCGTCATGGAGCGTGGCCAAATCGTCGAAGACGGCTCCCACCGCGAGCTCTTGCACCTCGGTGGCCGCTACGCCCGGCTCTACCAGCACCAGGCGCATACGCCCGCCTAGAGCAACATGAGGACTAGCTTATGACCTCACGCCAATACATCGTCGATGTCGCGGGCAGCCGGACAAGAGGAGTATAGCCCATGACTACCCATCACTTCACACCGACTCATTATTACAACACCCTCGGCACACACGAGCCGGTGTTACGGATTGCACCCAGCGATACGGTCATCACCACAACCATTGACGCCATGGGTCAGGATGCCCAGCATGTAAAAGTGACCTACGGTCCGAACCCGCAGACCGGGCCATTTTTTATCGAAGGCGCGGAGCCAGGGGATATCTTGGTCGTGCATCTTGACCGGCTGACTCCCAACCGGCCGCTTGGCGAAGCGGGCGTGATGCTTTCGCCCAACGTGGTTGAGCCAGAGTATGTGCCGGAGCTAGCATGGGATGCGAACAACCAAGACGTCGTGTGGAACGTTGATCTAGCGACCCAAACGGCATCACTGGTCAGTCCGGAGGAGCGGTTAGGCAATTTTCGGCTTCCGCTCGCTCCGATGTTGGGCTGCTTCGGCGTCGCGCCGGCCGGTGGCCAGGCCATCTCCACCATGACCTCCGGTCCCTTCGGCGGCAACATGGACTACCGCGGCTTTGTCAGCGGCGTCACCGTCTACTTTCCGGTCTTTGTACCCGGTGCCCTCTTCTTCTTAGGCGATGGTCACGCGCGCCAGGGCGACGGCGAGATTACCAAGACCGGCATTGAGATCTCATTCGAGGTGCAATTTACCATAGAGTTACTTAAGGGCGAGGGCAACCGCTGGCCGCGCGGCGAGAATGATACGCACATCTTCACCGTCGGTAATGCCCGGCCGCTCGATCAAGCCGTGCAGCATGCCACAACCGAGATGTTGCGCTGGCTTCAGACCGCCTATGGCCTATCGGCACGCGAGGCAGGCATGTTGCTCGGCATGTGCGTTGAGTACGATGTCGGCAATATCTACGATCCGGCTTACACCATGGTCTGCAAACTGCCCAAGGAATTCCTGCCGCCGCGTGTATAACCCCGACCCTGTTGTTACAATGCCCCGCCGAACAAGCGTGGCATCGCCGGTCCCAGAATAATCACCATGATCGAAGGGAAGATCAAAAAGGCCATCGGAAACAGCATCTTAATCGGAGCCTGGTGTGCCAACTCCTCGGCGCGTTGCCTGCGCTTGACGCGCATCTGCTCTGATTGCACCTTCAAGATTTTGCCGAAGCTCGCGCCCAATTGCTCCGCTTGCAGGATAGCCGCTACAAACGAGCTCAGTGGCTCGACTGAGCAGCGGTCGGCCATGGCACGCATAGCATCGCGGCGGGGAACACCCAGACGCGTATCCGAGATCATGCGATTGAACTCTTTGCTCAACTCGTTATCCCACTTGCCGGCCACACGTGTGAGTGCGAGATCAAAACCTAGACCGGCTTCGACGCTGATGGTAAGCAGATCAAGCGCATCGGGCAATGAGCGCAGAATATTGTGTTTGCGTTTTTTGATCTTTTGGCCGAGCCAAATGCCCGGCATAACATAACCAATTGCCCCACCAATCGTGGTATACATAACCAGCGTGATGCCTGTCGTGCCGGCTACCTTCATCAGCAAGAAAAAGCCGAGCGTCAATACGATGGCCAGTACCAGCCGTACGCCCATGAACATGCTAGGTGTCAGCCCGTTTGGATTACCGGCCATCTCCAGACTATGCTTGAGCTTCGTCGCATTTTTGGTAGGGGAAACTTTGCCGGCGAGACTCAACAGCGACTTAATGACCGGCTCGAGTACACGTTCGCGAAATGGCAGCTGCAGTTCAAGATCTTCGAGTGATGCCCCGGAATCGCCCAAGCTCGCCAGCCGGTCATCTATGACGCTCGACCGTCCCTTGAGGAGCGCTAGAACGAGTATACCCAGTCCGCCAACGGCCAATATGCCAACTAACAGCAGTGCCATCGTTGACCTCCTTTAGATTTCAATATTAACGATCTTCATGATCGTGAAATAGCCGCCAATGATCATGGCTCCCGAAGTCACTGGTAAACAGCACCAAGCTTGTGGGGGTAAGCCCCAGGTAAAGATTGGATGCATGTAATCAGGATTAATTAAGGTCAACATGATTGCCAGACCGACCGGTAACCCGGTAATTACATATCCCGAGATCCGGCCCTGTGCCGTCAATGTTTGAATTTCGCCTTTGATGCGCACCCGCTCGCGGATCGTGAAGCTAATACTTTCCAGGATCTGTGCCAGGTTGCCGCCGACTTCATGCTGGATGTTGATCGCCGTGATCATTAAATCCAGGTCATCGCTCGGCACGCGCCGGTACAGATTCGCCAACGCCGCTTCGGTCGTCAGCCCCAAGCCGACCTCCTGTACGACCCGCTTAAACTCGGAGGCAACCGGAGCATTGGCCTCGCGCGAGATCAGATCCATCGATTGCAGGAACGAAGACCCTGAGCGAATCGCCGCCCCCAGCATCGCTGTCGTATCGGCAAGTTGGTTGTTGAAGGACTTGACGCGGCGCTTGGCCTTGACGCCCACGTAAATATTAGGGATAAACGAGGCGGCGATGCCCAGCAGCAACGCACCACCCAGCAGCATTAAAGGGCCGTGCACTCCGCTCAAATGTGTGGCGAACCAGCCGCCAAATGCGGCACCCACCGCAGCCGCAGCCACCTTTGCTGAATAGAACTCGCCAGCGGTGAGCTTAATATCCGCCTTCGCGAGCTCGCGTGCAATGCCAGCCCCTCGCTTGGTTTTCATCACAGCTTCATCAACGCGCGTCCCCAGGTCCGGCCCATCTGCCTGGGCTACCGCGCCTGAGAAGTTCGCCAGCCGCTCGTCGACCGTGCTGCGCCGCCCGCGCTGGATCAGCAGCACTACGCCGCCCAGCATCACCACCATAAAAACGATCAAGATAAGAAAGAAAGCGCCCATGACATTCTCGTTCTACATATACCGGTCGTTGGTTCCAAAGATGCCGGGAGGCAGATACACACCCATCAGGTCGAATTGCTCGGCGAAACGTGGGCGTACACCGGTGGGGCGGAGACGACCGACGATCTTGCCTTGCTCGTCAACCCCAGTTTGTTCAAAAACAAAAATATCGGCAAGTTGAACCTGATCGCCTTCCATGCCGGCGACTTCGGTAATATTAATAATCCGGCGTGAACCATCCTTGAGGCGTGACTGCTGCACGATCAACTGTACTGCCGAAGCGATTTGCTCACGAATGGCGCGCATCGGTAGATCCATGCCGGCCATCAAACACATCGTTTCTAACCGCGAGAGCGTATCCTTAGGGGTGTTGGCATGTGCCGTCGTGAGCGAACCGTCATGGCCCGTATTCATGGCCTGGAGCATCGCCAGCGCCTCGCCACCACGACACTCGCCGACGATGATCCGTTCGGGACGCATGCGCAAGCAGTTAACGATCAGATCCATCATCGTGATCTCGCCAGTACCCTCCAGACTTGGCGGTCGCGATTCGAGCGTGACCACGTGATCCTGGCGTAGTTGGAGTTCAGCCGCGTTCTCTACGGTAATGATCCGTTCGTCTTCGGGAATAAAGCCTGATAGCACATTTAAGGTCGTCGTTTTGCCGGAGCCGGTACCGCCCGCGACGACGATATTGAGTCGGCACTTAATACAGGCTTCGAGAAACTCGGCCATATCCTGGGTCAGCGTGCCATAACGAATCATATCGCTGACTTCGAGCTTTTTCTTGGCAAATTTACGAATGGTGATGGTGGGACCTTTGAGCGCCAGTGGTCGGATCACGACGTTGACACGCGAGCCATCGGGCAACCGTGCATCAACCATCGGTGACTGCTCGTCGCACCGGCGACCGAGCGGGGCGATGATGCGATCAATGATCCGCAGCACATGCTGATCATCCATAAAGGTCGTCGTCACCTTTTCGAGCTGCCCTTTGCGCTCCACATAAATTTGCTTGGCCCCGTTGACCATAATTTCGCTGATCGTCTCGTCGGCCAATAAATCTTCGAGTGGTCCCAGCCCCGTGATATCGAACATAATCAGTTCGAGCAAGCGTAAGCGTTCGGGACGACTAATAATCAACCCTTCGCCATCGATCAGCGCCGTCAGGATCTCTTCAACCTGACGCAAAATCTGGTTTTTATTATGTTCTTTGCGCGGGTCGATTTGATCGACCAGCCGTTCCTGAATCTTGCGCCGGATCTCAGCAGCCCGTTCAGGGTTCATATCGCGGCCCCCGCCGAGACTTCCCGGAGTGCGCGCTGCTACCGGTTGCCCCACAGCGTTCCGCAGCATCCCCGTTCCACCGTTCGTCGCCCCCGCAGGAGCTCCCGGCTCACCGATGCGTTTAAGTAAAGACATCGCGTACGCTCCTTAGTGCTTGGCCGTCAAGCGGCCGAACAAGCCACGACTTGCCGCTGGCTGTGCCGCTACCGCAGGCTTCGCATGCGCACTCTTTACTACTGGAGTGAGCGAGTTGACCATCACAGCAGCGAGGTTCAAGATATCCTTGGCCACCTGATGATTGCGCCGATCCATGACCAGCGGTACACCCTGGTTCAAAGCGAGCGTCATATCATGCGCTGCATTGCCGATTTGAGCCGCAAAGCGCCGGCGCATCTGGCTTTCCACACTTTCGGCCTTGATGCCTAGCCGCGAATCGGCCTTATTAAGCACCAGCATCAGCTTTTCGTCGCCGTAGCCCAGTGGGACCGCCAACTCCAAGAACTGTCGTACATTTTTGATCGTAGTCAATTCCAGCGTCATCAGCACAAGGATCCGATCCGCCAGATCCAAGATGCTCAACGTCCGGTCATCATAGGCAGTGGCCGTATCAATCACCACATAATCAAACTGCTTGCGCAATGCTTCGAGCACAATCCGTAGCTGCTCTGGGGTAATCGCTTCGCCGCTTTGGCCGTCCGGCGGTCCCAATAAGACCCGCACCTGTGAGGCATGCGGGACCATCACATCGCCGATCAGCTGTTCGTCGATGTCGTTGGCGCGGTTTGTGAGGTCGAGAATATTTTTATTGGCGCGGGTATCCATTGCAACATCAACATCTCCAAACACCATGTTGCCATCCACGATCGCCACTTTTTTGCTCGTAAGCTGGCGGAGTGCGACCGCCAAATTAACGCTGATCGCGGTACAACCGACGCCGCCTTTCGGGCTAAATACCGCAATGAGCTTGCCGATTTCAGCGTGCTTGCTCTCGCTCCCGCCGGCGACTGGTATTGTCGCTCGGGGTGCGCTGAGCTTAGCAACATGTCGGATACTACGTACCAGCTCGTCGGTATCCGGTGGTTTGATCAAGTATTCGCGGGCCCCGGCCAGCATGGCCCGGCGCAAATACTCTTGCTCGTTCTGCACGCTCATAATGATCACTTGCGTGCCCGGTACCTGCACCATGATCGCTTCGGTCGCCGCGATGCCATCCATCTCGGGCATGTTGATGTCCATCAACACCACCTCAGGCCGGTGCTGGCGGGCAAGTTGTACCGCTTCGCGTCCATTGGCGGCTTTCGCAACCACCACGATATCTTTTTCGAAATACAGTGCCTTTTCCAGGATGTCACGGGTTTCCGCGATATCGTCTGCAATCAGCACATGGATTTTGCCATCGCTTTCGCTCATCACCTGCTCCTCTCATGGGGACAGGCAAGCCTATCCCGTCCCCATCCTACACTGAATTGCTGACCGGTTATTTAGCTGCTTGCTGGGTCGCCGCAACGATCGGTGCAAACTTTTCCGTGCCTTCTTTCGGCAGAACCGGTACTTCCGGCACATTGAGCCCCGGATGTTGCGAAGAGGGTAAGGTTGAGCCGATCGGCATACCGAAATTGTCGATCAAAATACGCAAGGTGGCACCCACCGTATGTTGTGTGGCATGGTCACCACTGCGACGCAGCAACATCGAAATCCCGATGTCGCGATCGAGTGTGAAACGTAGCACTTCGGCTTCCTGGTTAGTGACCGCTACCACCACGACCCAGTTGCCGTTCACGAGATCCGTACCTGCACCATTGTCCGGTTTTTGACCGGCCTGAGGCGCTTGCAGCGGTGGAGTTGCTGGCGCGGCCGGGGCTGCCGTCGGTGTGCCGGCTGCGGGCGGCGGTGCAGGATGCAGGACATCCAAAACCTGGACATCCTGCACCAGCACTTTGGTGCTGCCCTCAACTGTGCTTTCGCCGGTATACTGCGCGCCACTACCGCTGGCACCGGCGTTGCCGAGCTCTTTGGTCATTGTGAACGGTAGTCCAGGCCGTAGCGTCATCACGTTCTGGTTGAAGGACGCCATGATATCAACATAGTCGCCCGGCTGAATCAGGTCAGCGACGCCACTTAATGTATTGAGCTGCACCGGAAAGGCATGTAGTGCTTCTCGGCCGGGCAATGGTGGCGGAATACGATCGGCAAGGCCGGCAAGGCCAACTTCCGATTGCAGAACCGGCTTACCACCCACTAGATCTTGCAGCGCCTTCTGTCCTTTGACTGCTTCCAGGGTTGTGAAATACGTCTTCGGACTCTTGGCATACTCCTCGCCGGAAATCTCGGTCATTTTTATCAGATCGTTGGTGGTACTGATCACCGTGCCGGTCTTGATATCCACGACCGCTTCAACGATTTGCTGTGGGGGGGACACGGTTGGCGGAGCTTTCGCCGTGCTAAACGGTGAAGCATTGGCCGTGCTACCCAGGAACATGAAGTATGCTACTGCGCCCGCCCCGAGCAGGAGGAAAATGGCCAGGATGATAAGTAAAGTATTACTCCCACGTCGCATCGATCATGCCTTTCACATTTGGAGAATGGAATAATTGCTGGATAAACCCTAGTTAATCACAAGAGCAGGGCATAGTTGGCCCTGCTCCGAAGTATAGTGCAATGCCTCGAAAGGAGTAGCGCCCTTAGTTCCCGCCCATCGTGGTACTTTCGGAAGTGAGGCGCTAGGCGCATGGTTAGCGCAGGTTCAAGGAAACGTAGATGTTTGACGACAGAAAGCCCACTCTGCCTTCCTTGTAGTGTAGTGGCATGTCTTTGCGTCCGATCTGCTGTGTACTGCAGCCCGCCGGAAAGGGCCGTGTTGTTAGCACGCCATCGGACCCCCTCGCGCGATCGATTTCGTCAGTGTCGAGAGGGGACTTCCGGACTATGTTATTGCACCGGCCAGTCTACTATCCTTTCTCCTAGCGCTCCAACACGCGTGGCGGAGGTTCAATCTATGCGACGCCGGAAAGTTGGCCAATCGATGGTGGAAATGGCGCTTGTGCTGCCGTTCCTAGTACTCATTACTATGGGTATCATCGACAGTTCTTACTATGTTTACATCTACTCCGAGCTAGAAAACGCGACCAGACACGCGGCCGAGCGCGCGTCCAAAACACCGCCATTGAGCGTCAGTAATCCGAACGATCCTAACGATAAGTGTGCACAACTCGCCGAAATGGAGGCGGTGGACGATATCTTCTTGAGCAGCTTGAACAGGACGAACATCGCATCCCATATAACGTTCGCCTTTCCAAACGGTGGCGGCCGTAACATTGGCGATCAAATCGAAGCAACGTTGACCTATACCGGACAATTCCTGACTCCGATCGGCCGTCGCTTCTTTGGGAATGCACTAAACTTTCGGTTCACTTCGCGACGAACGATCACGGATACAGACCCACCACGCGGCTTCAAGCCGGACTGCTCAACATGATGAGATCGCGCTTACCAACCCAAGCTGAGTGTCGCCGCCGCGCGTCGCGCTATTCGCGGCCCGGACAGGCCATTGTGGAGCTGGCCCTCGCGATCACGTTCATCATGATACTATTCTCCGCCGCAGTAGATTTAGGCCTGACCTTTATGTCCTACCAGTCACTCGTCAATGCAATTGCCGAGGCGAGTAGCTATCTTGATCTGAATCCGGCGCTAAGCTGTACCAGTCCATGCGATCCATTCGGCGCTGCGGATGACATCGCGCGCACGCGGTTTCGTAGCGAGCAAGGCTCTATCATTCACGGCGTTGGCAATCCGTCAGACCTCAATGCCAATCATATCGACGACCTCAGCGAGGCCGGTGGGGCTGCATATGTTACGTCGATGATCCAGATTGATGAAGCCGATAATACCCAGATCGATAGTGCCAGCAATGGCAATTTCGCGCTCCTCGGCAACTATAATCCAAGCGCAACTGATAGCGCGTGCCAGCAGCGCGTTTCGGTGCCCCATAGTCTGACCAATCCAAATATCACATCGTGCTACATCGTTATTCGCGCTGCCATGCTCTACAAACCATTCATTTTGCAACGGTTGTTGGGCAACACGCTGACCATCCACGCCATCTCAGTTCGACGAATAGTGAAGGGATAAAAGTAATGCGCAATAGATTCCATCGTGCTCAGCCAGGTCAAAGCATTGTGTTGCTTGCCTTCATGGTTCTGGTGCTCATCGCAATGATTGGGCTATCGGTCGATGTTGGCAATGCGTTCGCGCAGCAGCGTCGTCTGCAAAGTGTCGCGAATGCCGGCGCGCTGGCGGCTCAAGCCTCGCTGCTGACCAACAGTACGAACAACGGTGTCTGGACCGATGCCCAGCGCGCGCTGCAGGGTAATAGGATCAGCCCGAACCCATCGTATACCTATACGGTGCATTACGTCAAAAGTGACGATACTCTCCAAACACTCGGCGAATGGAACGGCTCAACTTCCTATGTGCCGAATGGCGCCAGTGCTCCCCCCACGAATGTGGTGCGCCTGCAAGTGACGGTTGCGGAGCGTGTCGCAACCTACTTTGCGGGCGTCGTCGGCACTCGGTCGCTAACTGTCAGTGCTAATGGTGTCTCGTGTCTGGGCGATTATAGCTATGGGGTCTATCCCATGGCCATCCCGATTACGATACGCCCGCCTGTGACCGACTCGCACGGCAACGTGACGACTCCAGGCGATACCGTGTTCCTGTCGGATGGCACCACCCAACTCTCCCCCTCCGACGCGCGCTATGGCAAGTGGGGTTCAGCCATGCAGGGCATGACGGTTCGCTTCCCTGTCGCCAATGGCAGCGATTTCATCTCCGGCGTGCATGTGTCCTGGCTCAACTGGGGCGGCCAGACTCAGACAGTGAATGGTGTTACTTACACCCAACTACCAGGCAAAAACGGCGACAGCAGCCTCGCCGCAGCCTGGACCTATCCCGGCACGATTCAGCAGGGCTTTTTGGAAGCCGCGTCCCAGGATGCGTCTAAGCCAAACATCCAGCCAATAGGCAGGCTTCAGCGCGGAGATTGGATCAGCGGTGACCCAGGAGTCAAAGCGGCGTTGCAAGCTCAGCTCGATACGCTCAGGACCAACCAGACAGATGTGATGTTGCCGTTCTATGATGTTAATAATGGCTCGAATGGGTCGAATGCCGCCTACCATACAGTTAACGTCGGCCACTTCATTATTCGTAACTTCTCGCTGACAAGTGGCTCCAAATATATCGATCTCAAATACGTGGGCGACGCGGTCACCGCCCCGCAATCTTGTGGCAGTGAGGCGAAGCCGGATTGGAAGACACCCAATGGCACGCCGATCATCCCGGCTGCCAGCAAACAATTTGGCATCGATGGCCTCGCCAACGTCACGCGGGCGTGGCGCACCTGGACTTCCAGCCAGTCCACGAGCTACGATATCGTGATCGTGATGGACACCTCGTTGTCGATGCAATGGGATTGGTTCGACCGCCAGCCGGGTCAGTCAGGCTACTCCGCCGCGAACGCGCGTATCATCGATGCCAAACAGGCCGTCGCAAGCTTCGTCCAAAGCTATGATGTTTCTACAGCGACTGGCGATCCCGACGCCCGCATTTCGTTCGTCACCTTCGGCGGCACGACTGCTGGCAGTTACGACCCAGCTACATGTTACACCTCAGGTTGCTACACACCCCAGGGTTTCTCCCCGTCCGTGATCCAGGCGAACTGGACGACTGCATGCTCAGCCGCGAACCTTGCCAACAACTGTAACGGCGTGGCTAATAAGTGGCCCACGATTCAATCCAAAGCCAACAGCATGACACCCGCCGGCATCACTCCTGGCCCGATTGGCTTTGAAACAGTCGCGACTTTATTGCAAAACAAGCGTACGCCTCCCAACGGCAAGAAATATGGTCAAATCGTGATCTTCGCAACGGATGGCGTCTTCAACGTGTGTGGCACGGACCATGGTGATAATAGCTGCCCCTATGGCCAAATGGTTCCGTTCGACGGCAGCAGCAGCGACCCGTTGTTTTACCTCAATAATGCAGGCTATAACGCGGTTTCCGGTCGCCCCATCTGGCAAGCGGAGCAGGTCGCCGCTCGTATTAGGAATAGCGGCGCGCGGATCTTCGTCGTGGCCGAAACGCCAACATGCTTGCAGGGCTCTACGACGTGTTTCCCTCCGAATGGCCTCATGAATATGAGTAGTGGCTCCGGCTACTACTATACGGCCCAGGATTCGAATGCGATGGCCAACATCTATGCCACAATCCGCGACCGGATCAGTAACGACATCTGCCAGCCGCACGAAACAACCCAGCTGGCAGCGAATGCCAATATTACGCTGACTCAGCCCAACAACCCAACCTTTAGCATGCAGACTACCGCGAATGGTAGCGGCGCGTATTCATTCAATAACCTGCCGGGCGGTCAATACCTGGTTAAAGTAAACCCATCGCTCAGCCTACTGAGCCCGGAAGACGGCTACACACGCACCTACTCACGCTTAAGGAATAGCCGTAGCTTGAGCGAGGAAGGCCAGGCATCGGTCTACCTTGATCCGCAGTATCCGAATGGCGCCAGGGAGTATTCGGAAGTTATCCTGTCTTTACCACTAGCTAATGATGGTACGCCGAATAATGGCTGTACGATGCCCGCACCCTAGGGTCGAGACAGCGAAGAGCTTGAGGCATATATGTCTGCTGATTGTGCGAAGCCGATAGGTGCCTGCCCCACGGTTAGCAACGCGACAGTCCCTCACAGCACTTGTCGAAAGTACCAAGCGCCGGTGGCGCTGATGCGTTGTTCGGAGTTGCAGGCATCCGCCTATACTGCTGGGGCAGTCGAGCGCAAGCTCGCTGTCCCGGTCATTGTTTACCGGCCCGACTGAAGGGCATAGCGAATGTTGCGAAAGGTATCGTGATCATGCGTGGTGGTGGTAGCCGCTTCCTCATTATTCTTGGAATGTTCATTATTCTGTTGGCAGGCGTGGGTCTTTATATGTATCTTGCGTCGCCGAAGCTGCTCCAGGTATCCGCCAGCCAGCAGTTTCCGCCGACGCAGCGACCCAATGTGGCTGTCGTCGGTGCGACCATCGATATCGAGGCTGGCACGTTGATCAGCGACACGACATCGTTGCTTGAAATTAAGAATATTTCGGGTGATGAGTATGCTGCCAATCCTCAGTCCTATTTCACTCAACTAGCAGATGTCCGAAACATGAAGGCGCTGGTGAAAATCCCGGGCAAGGCTCCCGTCCATCGGGACGCGCTCGGCCCGGCCGGTCTGTCGCTCAAGATGCCTATCACGCCACCGGGACAGCCGTCGCTAAAAGCATTTCCGGTCCAAGTGAGCAATCTGACCGGCGTCGCCGATATGATCCAGCCAGGCGACTACGTCGATATTATGGCCTCCTTCAATCTCGACGTTACTACGTTCCGCGCGGGTGTTCCGCAGAGTGGTCAGGGCGGCGGGTCACAACCGGCTGTGGTCGAACAAGCCAGCAATGAGGGCAGCGTCAAGGTGCTACTGCAGGATGCCCAGGTGTTCGATATTGTTAAGCCGATGCCGCCCCAGGCGACGCCCGAACCTGCGCCAGCACCTCCCACTCCGGCGCCATCGCCACCACCGCAGGTACAAGCGGTACCACCATCGCAGCAGATCGTGCACAACACGGCGGCCTCGATGCTGCGGGACGGCAATTGGGTGCTGATTATTGGTGTGACCGATCAGGAAGCCGAGGTGTTGCGCTTCGCTCTAGATCGTGGCATCGGCATCTCGACCCTGCTGCGCCGTGCCGGTGACCACACGACGGAGCACACGGTCGGTTCAACGATCCGGATTCTGATCGATAATTACAATATGCCGGTGCCGAGCAGCCTGCCCCCGTCCCAGCATCCGGGTCCTGTCCAAGTGCCGAATGTGCCCGTGCTGCCCCAGGAGCCAAACGGGATCTATGCCCCGACCATAACAGCCACGTCCGGTAAGTAACATAGCTTCCCTAGCTCAGGTATGCTTGGAGTAACCACACAGCAGGTTCTGATGAGTTGAGGGCGCGGTTAGGGCAAGCGCGCCGCTGCGTAGAAGCGCACCCCGAGTGAGCGCTGATCGATAGAGCGGGGTGTGCCGGGGTCTGGCTGGGTATCTTTGGGCACCCACGGTGGGGTGGTGTCAATGCGGATTAGCCATCCTTGATTAGCGAGCGTTGGGGGCACCTGCCAGTGGAGGCTTTGACGTTCATGGCCAACCTGCTGGCAGCCAAGCGCCTGCCAAGCAGGATCGGTCGCACTGGAACGGTCGGGCGCAACAAATGTACACACGCGTGCGGATCCGAGCGCAACCGGACGCGGCCCACTTGCCAAATCAAGCACAAGTTGCCCATCGTCCACCGCATGTGGTAACTCTACTTCGGCGCTGCCACCCGTCCAGGCCACCGGCTCACCCTCACCTAGTTCTGCCCGATACATGCCATTGCGCTGCCAAGCCGTGTCGAGCGGTGTGATGTGTGTGGGCAGCTCGGCCTGGGCCTGTGGCACAATCCGATAGAGCCGCATCGTCAGCGTTTGGGGTGCTGCCGCTGCTGAGGGCTTATGATCACGCGGCTGTTCGTACTCCGCAAAGCGCCAACTCCAATCCGTGACCGGTTGCACCCCCCAACCGGGCAGATTCAATTCGCCGCTGTTCGCACCCAGCAGAAGATACACGGCACGTCCCTCGGCTTGCCAGCGTGTGACCTGCCCCGCCATCGCCGGCCCATAGCTGCCCGCATTGGTCCCCTTCCAAGTCAAGGCATTGCGGTCGTACAAATAAGTCAGCGGCGCCGCCGGAATATCAGACAGATCACGATCTTCATGCGCCACCCGCACCAGCAGCACATCCTGCGGTCGCAAGTGCTCGGCCAGTGCCGCGAATTGAGGAAACGAACCGGCATATTCGGTATGCGCATATACGCTACGTCCGGTCCAGGCAAAAAAGATGAGCAGCAGCAGCGCAAGGCCAACCGCCACCGGTCGCATCCGCCGCCACACGACCGGGCGCCACCCGCTACCAAACAGTCCGTATGCGATTGCCAGCATGAAGCCCGGAAACACAACCGGCACATCGCGG
Organism: Herpetosiphonaceae bacterium; assembly: GCA_013821605.1. Taxonomy (GTDB): domain Bacteria; phylum Chloroflexota; class Chloroflexia; order Chloroflexales; family Kallotenuaceae; genus JACDGP01. Next base: position 21,178 of record JACDGP010000029.1, on the reverse strand, counting down.
CGCAGAATATAAATATAGGTTTGTTCGGAGGTGCCATAGCTTAACCGAACGAAAAAAATCGTATACAGCGCCGCCGTCACGAGCAACAGCCACGAACAGCGATCAAGGCCGCGCCACCACCAGCGCACTGCCCCCCAGACGGCCAGCACCATTCCCAAGGGCGACAGATACCAGCCGATTCGGACCAGATTCGCCTGCGCCAGACCCACTACCGACGACGTTGCATACCCCGGTGGCACGGCGATGGGCGCCCCCGTATAGCCTTGGAGCCGCAACCAATTTTCCGTCGTGAAGGGTGCACGGAGCAGCGCGGTCGTGAGGATATGCGGTCGCACCAAATAAGCGTAAGCCGCCATCAGCCCCAGCCCCACCACCCACGCTGCCAGTAGCGGTCGTTGCCAGTGTTGCACCCACGCTTCGACCCGCCCTAACAACGCTGGTCGTCGCCGTAGTGCCGCAGCCAGGAGTATTGCCCCAAGTAGCACCGCGATCTCCTCGGCAAGGCGCAGTGGATGACCGAGCCGGCTACCTTTACGGTCGTAATACTCCTGTACGATCTCTTTGGTGAGGAACGGGAGACTGGCGTAGGCCGTCAGAGCATAATCCTGGAGCCGCGCGAAGGCCGTATCGAAGAAATAAGCGCGTGCAATCACCAGTGTGTGCAGCACGGTATGCAGCAGCAACACCCCAAGGGTCGCGGCTAGGGCCGTATAGCCCGTGGTCCAGCGACGTGTAAAGGCGATGTACAGCAGCAGCAGTATGACCGGCCCGATCACAAAGAATGGATCGATACGGGTCAGCGCCAGTTCACCGAGCGCCACGCCGGTGAACCAGCCCCACCACCTACCATGCCTACCTCGTGGCTCAGCGGCGAAGCAGGTAAATGACCATAGCCCCGCCAACGTCAATGCCTGCGCCAACGCCTCAGAGGTCGGCATGCGACCGAACCACACCTGGGGCGTCGAAAGTGCCAGGAAGGCGGCTGCCACGACGCCCACCGTTGGCCCCACCAGCCGGCGCCCTAGCAAGCCCAGCAACAAGACGCCAAGCGTCGCCAGCACACCCGTCGCCAACAAACCGGTATACGGCGTGCCTGCGACGGTAAAGATCGCAATCCAGGTTGGCCACAAATGGAAAAATTGGGGTACGATCCGGCCCCGCGCCACATCATCCGTAATAATTTGAAAGCCCTGCACGCGTTGCTTGGTCGCGATGAAACGGCTTGAATTGCCGCCGATGAAGAGTTGATTGCGGACACGCCGGGCATCAAGATCGCCTTGATCGGCCCGCCGCCCAATATCCGCGACCAGCGGATCATATTGCACGATGCCGCCCGTGTGCGCAATGGCGAAGCCGGTCAGGACGTACACGCCCGCATCCAGCCCCCCCCGAATGACCTCGAAGGGCCGCGCCACTAGTAATGCGAAGCCGAGTCCGATCAGGAGCAGTAGCCAGTCCGAGCGTGACCACCGCTTGGCGGAGGCAAGCACCCAACCATGACGACGGGCTGCCAGAGCGCAACCAGCACAAAGGAGCAGCACGCTCCCGCCCAGCATCCACAAGCTGAAGATCCCACATTCGGCGAGCACAAAAGCGATCCAGCCTACCAGCAGCATGCTGGTGACGACCCGCAGGACAAGCCGTTCCAGGCCGGCCAATGGCGCAGTTGCGCCGAACCAGGCACGCTCCAGCATCCAGCCCGGTACAAAACCCAACAGCAATGCCGCAACACAGCCACGTAGCAGGAGCACTATCACAGGCTGCGATTATACCAGGCAGCGGAACAAGCCCAAGCTGACGGGCGGCTTACGGCGTGCTGGCATAGCAGTTCTGTCAGAACTCAGCTCACGAGACCCTAGACGATATTTTTCTCACTCCCTACTCCCCACCAAGCCCCAATTATGGCATTCTTTGACCATTGTTTTAGGGATACGTCCACGACCTGACAGTGCCTGGACTAACTCTGGCAGAACCAGCATAGCTGCCTACGACATCTATCCTTACGGGAGTGGATGCCAGAGCTGTGCTAGCCCAATCGCTAGCACAGCCAGCAGGGCACCAACCGCAGTAAATGCGACGCTGATTTCCATGATGCCGCGCTTGGTGATCACGTAGGTTGGCAAATGCTGGAGCACGCTTTGCAGCTCGCCCGCGCTTGAAGCCGAATAATAGTTGCCGCCGGTCATCGTCGCGACCTGTTTCAGCGTCTCCTCGTCAATTCCCCGGCGAAACCCACCGAACCCACCGCCAAAACCTCCACCGCCAAAGCCCCCTCCGCCAAAGCCTCCCCCGCCACCTCGCGTGCCTCCCCGACCCTGATTACCATCAAACGGCGCCGATCCGTTAGCGGTGCCAAAACCGATGGTATACACGCGGACGCCCCGATCGACCGCCTGCTGTGCAGCGTCTAAAGGCAATGGGCCGGCATTGCTTACACCGTCCGTCAGTAAAACAATAATGTCGGGGGCATAAACACCTTTTGGCGCTGGTGCCGGTATGACTCCAGAAGCGGGTGCTGTGTCAGCTACGCTCGGTGCCACCTTTTTGTCGATCGTGGCAATTGCGTCCACCGACTCGAGGATGCCACTGCCAATCGCTGTCGAACGACCCATCGTCAGACTTTCAATCGCAACTTGCAATGCACCTCGATCACTAGTGGGCGGCTGGATCAAAGCTGCATAGCCGGAGAACGCGACAATGCCGATCTGCGTGCCAGACTTTTGCTGCCGAATAAACGACAGCGCCGCGCTCTGGGCAGCCTCCAGCCGGCTGGGTTGAATATCTGTAAAGCCCATACTGCGCGAAACATCAATAGCCAGCATGATGGTCGATTGGTTGCTCGGCACGCTCACCGTTGCCACTGGCCGCGCTAGTGCGATGATCAAACTGGTTAGGGCCAGTAGGAAGAATGCAAACGGCAGGTGACGCCGCACACGCGAGCGCTTTGGCAGTGCCATGCGTATCAGCATTAAGCTGGAGTAGCGCAGTGCCCCGCGCCGCCGTCGGCGTAGCAACCAAATATAGGCCGCCACCAGCAGTGGCAGTATAGGGAGCAGGAGCAAGAACCAGGGCCAGAGTAAACTCAAGGTCTACCTCCAATGTACCGTGCTACATTCATCACGGCACGCGGCTGAACCACCAGAGCGAACATGCACTGCCGATCAGCAAGACCAAAAAGCCGACGCCGGCAAACAGCGCAGTCACTTCAGTTTGTTCCGGTTTAATCCGCAACTGTGGGTCGAGATGATCGTAAATCGTGCGCAAGCTTTGCTCGCTCTGAGCGTTGTAATAGGTGCCGCCGGTTAGTTGCGAAATCTGTTGCAGCGTCGCCTCGTCGAGTTGTGTATGTACAGTAAAACCATTGATATGCAAGGTCGTTCCAGCCGCGCTACCAATGCCAACCGTATAGATGCGTACACCGCGGTCCGTCGCAGTCTGGGCAGCGGCTACGGGATTTGGCGACTCGTTATTCTCGCCATCGCTGAGCAGCACAATGACGGCCGACGTATACGTTCCTTTCGGCACGGGTGTTGGCGTCGGTGTCGGCGTCGAGTTGCTCCCAATTGCTGCCTCTTCGTCGCTACCTGCACTGATCGCATTAAGCGAAGCCTGAATACCGTGTGCCAGCGACGTGCCGCGCTGCGGCGTCAGCCGGTTAATCGCCTCTAGTATGGTTGCCTGATCATTCGTCGGCGCTTGCATCGCAAAGCCACTATCACTGAAGCCGACAACTCCTATCTGCACCGTTGACGGCTCGCGCTGCACAAAGTCACGCACCGCTGCTTTCGCCGCCTCCATCCGTGTCGGCTTCAAGTCGTCGGCCGCCATGCTGCCCGACACATCGAACGCCAGGATGACCGTGCCCTCAATGTGTGGCAGGCTGATCGCGGTCTGCGGGCGCGCGAGGGCAACGATCAGGATCGCAAGTCCCGCTAAAAACAGTATGGGCGGAATGCGGTCGCGTACGTTGCGGCGCGCGGTAGCTTGCCCGGCACCGGGACGACCGTAGCTCGCCAGCCGCTGCCGCCGCCGCCCGTTCACCTCCAGGTACAATACGACCAACACGGGCAGTAACAGCAGCAGGGCCAACATGGCCGGCCAAATAAATGACATTGCTACAATCCAACTCATTACTTGCGACGCTGCCGCCGGAGCATTGCAAAACGCATGATGGCGCGGACCAAATCATCTTCCGTCGAGAGCAACAAGGAATCGACTCCAGAGCGTTTGAACGCTTCGTCCAATTCAGCTTCGCGCCGCTGCACCACCTCTTGAAAACGTTGGCGGAAGCGGCGATCATGGGTGTCTATGTAGAGCTGCTCACCAGTCTCGGCATCTTCCATGATGATCGGGCCCACATCCGGCAGTTCCACTTCGCGCGGGTCCCACAACCGGATCGCGAGCACCTCATGCCGCTGATTAAGCAGGTTAAGTGAGCGCTCCCAACCCGGCGCACTCATAAAATCCGAGATGATGAAGATCAAGGAACGTTGCTTAATCGAGTGCAGGCCGGCTTGCAATAACGGAGCCAAGTCGGTCAAAGCTGCCTTCGACACAACCGGCTGCTTAAGCAAATCATTGACCAGCCGCAAGACCTGGATCTGACCGCTCCGGGGGGGAATTGTACGCTCCACGCGGTTACCATACATGATTGCGCCGACGCGATTGCCATGCCGCGTCAGCAACCGCGCGATTGTGGTAACGAAATCAACCAACACCGTCCGCTTCAAACTCTGGCCCGTGCCAAAGTCCATTGATGGACTTACATCCAGCAGAAACCACGCACTGATTTCGCGATCTTCAACATACTGCCGCACATACGGCACAGTCATCCGCGCGGTAACATTCCAATCAATATAGCGGATATCGTCTGGCGGTTGGTATTCGCGTAGATCGGCAAAATCTACACCGTAGCCATAAAGCAAGCTACGATAATCACCTTGCAGCAAGCCGTCCAGCCGGCGGATGACCTGCCAATCAAGGCGCTGCAGAATGCGCTCAGGCGTTAACGCGGACGTTGGTGTGTTCATGTAGTGGTACCACTGGCAGCGGCAGACGCTCAAAAATCTTGGTCAAGAGATCGTCGCTGCTCACATTATCAGAAAGCGCCTCGTAGGACAGCACCAAGCGGTGGCGCATCACGTCAAGTGCCATATCCAGCACATCCTGTGGCAACGCATAATCACGCCCACGTACAAATGCCAGGGCGCGTGCCGTCAGGATCAAGTTAATCGAGGCGCGCGGACTGGCCCCAAACGTGATATAGGGGCTCAGCTCTGGCAGGCCAACCTCTTTTGGCTGCCGTGTCGCCGTCACGATCCGTACGGCGTACTCCATCAGGGCCGGGTCGACATACACCTTATCGACCACTTGCTGCAGTTGGAGCAACTGCTCGGCAGACAGCACCTGTTGGGCCGCTTGCAGCACGCCAGTCATGCGCTCCACAATCACGAATTCCTCGGTGGCCTGCGGATACCCGACCAGCACCTTCAGCATAAAGCGATCAACCTGGGCTTCAGGTAGGGGATAGGTGCCCTCGGTCTCGATCGGATTCTGTGTCGCCAGAACCAAGAACGGCGCCGGCACCTTAAAGGTTTCACGCCCAATGGTCACCTGACGCTCTTGCATCACCTCAAGTAGTGCGCTTTGCACCTTGGCGGGGGCGCGGTTGATTTCGTCGGCTAGCAGCAGGTTGGCAAAGACTGGTCCGAGCGATGTGTTGAACTCGCCCGTCTTTTGATTGTAGATGCGCGTACCGATCAAATCGGCAGGCACCAGATCGGGCGTGAATTGGATGCGCTTGAATTCACCGCCGATCACCTCCGCCAGCGTCTTGATCGCCATCGTCTTCGCCAAGCCCGGCACGCCTTCGACCAGGATATGTCCACGCGCCAGCAGTGCGACGATTAAGCGCTCCAATAGATGATCTTGTCCAACGATCACCTTTTTCACTTCGTACAGCACGCGCTCCATCGGCGCTCTGTTAGCGGGCTTCGTGAATTGACTCATCAACCTCTCCTGCTTCCTACATCTCTCTGTGCTCGTCCGCCCGTGCCGCGCTTAATCCGGCGGTGAGCCCGCCGCACCGCCCGCTACATTGATTGGCACCGCAAAGCCGATGCCGACAAAGAAATTCTGATCGACCGGATTGGTCAGTCCGGTGACGATCCCGATCACCTCGCCGTTGCGATTAAGCAATGGTCCGCCCGAATTACCGGGATTAACAGCCGCATCAAACTGAAATAACCCCTGAAGTGTCGGAGCACCGTTCGGCGGTTGAAACGAACGGTCGATTCCCGAGATGACACCCGCACTCATCGAGCCATAGAGCCCAAAAGGATTGCCGACGACCAGCGCTTCGTCGCCTATGCGCACGGCCCCCGGATTTCCAAGGGTTGCCGGGACCAGTTGTGCCGGTGGCTGGCGTGCCCGCAATACGGCAATATCATGCTCCGGTTGCTTAACAGTGACTTGTGCGCTCGATTGCGTACCGTCCGCGAACGTCACTTCGATATCATTGGTTTGGGTAACAACATGCAGGCTCGTGAGTATGTCGCCCCGATCATCAATGACGACCCCACTCCCCAGCCCATGGTCCAGCTTACCATTTACGCTCCGGCCCTCAGTTTGGACCAACACAAGCGAGGGTCGTATAGCCAGGTACACGAGTGTGGAGAAGGCTGGCCGTGGTGTAGCCGACGCCATAGCATGGGCCACAGCATCATTGACCTGCTGCGTTGTCAGTGGCTGAGGCGCGGGAACAAGAATTCTGTACAGCACAAGTGCAAGGAGCGCGGCTACCATGCCAGCGATGAAGAGCACCACGGCAGGTGCGCGGGTGCGCAGACGTTGCATACGTCCACGCCACCGCCCTGATCGCGTATCAGATTCTACACTCACGCTCATTTCCACCCCTGTGGCAAAGGGACCTCTATGCCTAGCTGCCGCGCTATCGCAGCTTCAAGCTAGTCTACTTATTCAAGCTAGTCTACTTATATGTAGGATACCACCTTGACCTTGCTGTTGCCCGGTGACCACACCCTTTTTACAGAATCATAAACACAATACATACCAAACTTGCTGAGAGTTCACTGTGAAAGGGATAAGAAACGAGAGCTGTGCAACAGTGATATGGTATCCGCCTTGATGGCCATTTTCTTTATTGGCGACAAAAGGACCCTGAGGAACGCTTCAGCAGGTAGTGCTTTCTTTACCGGTCGTGAAGGAGCCTTTCCCTACAGGCAGCATTCAGGTTGCTACACTCCTAGCAGTTCTAACGTGCTTGTTCTGAAGGAGACGATCTGTCGTGAACGACATTCACCAACCCCTCATTGAGCCCGCTGCCTCACTCAGGAGCCGGCGCGATGTTTTGAAACTGTTCGGTCTCGGGCTTGCGCTCCCGGCGGCAGCCAGCATCATCACTGCCTGCAGCAACGCTGCATCTGCTACCACAGCGGCCCAAATGGCGGACATGTCTTCAGCATCAGCCACGGCAACCGCCGGCGTCGATTGGCAGGCAATGGACCGCATGCATATGGACGGCATCAAAGCCTTTCCTGCCAAAACCGCAGCCTACGGCAACCAGCCCCTCCAGCCCCACCTTGAAAATGGCGTCAAGGTCTTCGAATTAACCGCAAAAGTCATTCAATGGGAAGTGACGCCGGGCAAGATGGCCGAGGCATGGGCCTATAATAACCAGGTGCCGGGTCCCGAGATTCGGGTGACCGAAGGCGACAAAGTGCGGGTGGTAGTGCACAATCAACTCCCTGAAAGCACTGCTGTGCATTGGCATGGTGTCATGGTTCCCAACAACATGGATGGGGTCCCCGGCCTAACGCAGGACCCGATTACGCCCGGCTCGACCTTTACCTACGAATTCACGGTCAAGAACCCTGGCTCTCATATGTATCACGCCCATTACAACTCGACCATCCAGGTCGGCAAGGGGATGTTGGGGGCATTCATTATCGAACCCAAAGACCGCAGCAAAGACCCAGCCTATGATCACGACTACACCTTGATCCTGAACGACCAGTTGGGCGGTTTCACGCTGAACGGCAAAAGCTTCCCGGCCACGCAGCCCCTCACGGCCACGGTGGGCGAGAAAATCCGCATTCGCTATATGAATGAAGGCCAGATGATCCACCCGATGCACTTGCATGGCTTGCCGCAACTGACCTTCGCCAAAGATGGCTGGAACCTGCCACAGCCCTACATGAATGACACCGTGAATATCGCACCGGGCGAACGATGGGACGTGATTGTGGACTGCACTGACCCAGGCATATGGGCATTCCACTGCCACATTCTGGGTCACGCCGAGTCGGAACAAGGCATGTTTGGCATGGTTACTGCGCTGATTGTAAAGTAATTACGTAGGTCGCTGGAGCAGGTACGTACGGCAGCAAAGGCAGGAAAGGAGATGCCGAGTTGGTACCTCGCATGGTATCATTGGGGCAAGACTCAACAGACAATCTTTGCCTCCAAGGTTAACCATGCAACAGCCACAGAATGTTCCGGGCGGCCAGCCAACTGCCGCAGTCGCCTTCATTCAAGGTGAGCGGGAGCCTGAACCTCTGCAGGCCTCTCCTGCATGGCTCGCCGAGGTGCTGGCGATCGCCGAGGATGCCATTATTTCGGTCAACGAGACACAGCACGTCCAGATCTTTAACCAGGGAGCCGAAAAAATCTTTGGTTACTCGGCTGAAGAGGTGCTGGGAAAGCCACTTAGTATTCTTTTGCCAACTCGCTTCCGGGCTATACATATCCAGCATATGCTCGACTTTGCTCAGGCACCCGAAGTTGCACGAATCATGGGCAAGCGCAGGGAAATTTTTGGCCGGCGACGGGATGGCGAGGAGTTTCCGGCCGAGGCATCGATCTCCAAGCTTGAGCGCCATGGCGATATCGTTTTCACCGTTATTTTACGCGACATCACCGAACGTAAGCGTGGAGAAGCAGTGCGAGCGCAGCTGGCTGCCTTGATTGAGGCAGAACGCTCACGTACCGCAGCCGAACTCGAGCAGCAAGTGCAGTCTCGCACCGCTCACCTCAACTCGCTGCTTGCCTTTAGCCGGGAGCTGTTAGGCATGCATTCGCTTGAAGCCGTCCTGAGGGAAGCTCTCCACCACGCGTCAGATGTCTTACCGGAAGCTCAGTGTGGTGTGATCTATCTGGTGCAGGGCGACGACCAGCGCTTGGTCGTACGCGCAAGCTACGGTTTTACAAAGCTACCAGCTATAAGCATCCCGCATGACGTCGGACTGGTTGGGCTGGCCCATACGTCGCGCCAGACGCAACGCACGAATTCGCGGGCGGAATGGGAAGCACTGGTGGCAATGAGCGGTGATGAACAAACGCGCCCTGTCGGAGACCTTGATAGCATAGAAGCGCCATTTACTGGGGCCATAGCCTTACCGCTGGTCGTCCAGCAGCAAGCCGTCGGCGTGTTAGTGCTGCTGCGTCAAGGAGACGAGGGCTCATTCGCCGTGGAAGAGCAAGCGACACTCGAAGGAATCGCGAACCTTACGGCCACCGCCGTCCTTGAGGAACAGCGACAGCACATGGCAGCACGTATGTCAACGCAGCTGGCCAATTTGGAAGCACAGCGTCATTCAATGGAAGCGCGCTTGAGCGAAGCCGAATCAGGCATGCTCCAGGCAGCACGCCTTGCAGCAGTCGGACAACTCGCTGCCTCGATCGCCCACGAAATAAATAATCCGCTGTATGCGGCACGTAACGCGCTCTATCTGTTAGAAGAAGATCTGCCAGAGGAGCTTCGTTCGGGGCCATATCTGACGATGGCGAGTGAACAACTCGCCCGCATCGCCAGAATCATTGAACGGATGCGCGATTTTTATCGCCCGACACGTGGTGAAGTTGGTCGATGCAACATCAACCAGTTGCTGGAAGACACCCTCGCTTTGGCGGAACTTAATGTCCCTCAAGGCAGGATGGCGATGGTCTTTGTGCCGGCCAACGACCTCCGACCAATTATGGGGAATGCTGATCAACTGCGCCAGGTGTTCTTGAATATCGTCTTAAATGCGATCGACGCCATGCCGGAAGGAGGGACACTGACGGTGCGGACCGAGGCAGGTCCAACCGTCGCCCTGATCGAAATTCAGGACACCGGCATCGGTATTCCAGAGGAGCTTCGCGAGCGGTTGTTCGAACCGTTCTTCACCAATAAGCCAAACGGGACCGGTCTTGGCCTTTCGATCAGCGCCCACATCGTCACCCAGCATGGGGGCCAGATTGAGGTCGAGAGCATGGTTGGACGAGGAACGACCTTTCGGATTGTCCTGCCCTATGGCGGAGCCGGGACATAGATCATGTGGAAGGAGCAAGGATGGAGCAGCCACCAGCCAGGATTCTGATGGCGGATGATGAAGAACCGATTCGGATGACGATGAGTGCTATCCTGCGTCGGCGGGGCTATGCAGTCACAGCCGTTGAAAATGGCGAGGCTGCTTTGGCGTTGGTCCACCAACAGCCGTTCGATCTGCTGCTGCTGGACCTAAAGATGCCCGGCCTTAGTGGCATCGACGTTGCCAGACGCGCACGGGAACTCCAGCCGGACGCTGCGATTATTGTCCTGACGGGTCATGGCTCACTCGATAGCGCGTTAGAAGGCATTCATGTTGGCGTCTTCGATTATTTGCTCAAGACCTCGAGCCCGCAGGATGTGCTGGCACGCGTCGCGGCAGCCCTCGAAGCACAGACCGAAGCACGTCGCAAGCAGCGGGTGATGACTGCGCTCCAGGGTGTCTTTGCCGACCTCGGCGGTGTTGATCAGCCGCAAGCCTCCAGCGAGAAATGGCTGGAGGTCGGGGACTTACAGGTTTCAACCTGGAACCAAACGGTACGTAGGGGCGATCAAATGCTGTCCTTCACACCGACCGAGTTCCGTATCCTGCTATGCTTAGCGCAGCAGGTGGGTCAGGTGATGACATACAGCCAGATCGTCCAGTGTGCGCAGGGCTATACGGCGCAGGCGCTTGAGGCATCGGAGCTGATCAAGCCGCATATGTATCATATCCGGCAGAAGATTGAGCTCGATCCATCGAATCCGCGCTACATTCTCACGGTGCGCGGGACCGGCTATATGCTCGCACTACCTCCTGCAGCCGTTTGACCGTGTATAAACCAGCATGCTTGTCATTGGTTCGGCTGTCGTGCTGGGGAACAAGGAGGTGGGCGCTTGGTGCCCACCTCCTTAGACAAGCGGTAGGTCCGAGTTCATGGGCCCTCGTTCTTCGTCCGCAACCACGACGTATGATTCGGGCAGGGCCACCTGGCCACCGACCAGCGCGCGGAAGATATCACTTTCTGTCACCATCCCGACCAATTGCCCATTCTGCAGCACCGGCAGCCCACTCACGCGCTGCTGCAACATACACTGTGCGGCCTCAAGTAGCGGTGCATCGGCCTCGATGGTGATGACCGGCGTTCGCATGAGGTCCTTCGCCGTGATTTTATAGAGTAGACTAGTCAGTTCATAGATGCTGAGGGTGATGGCGTCGGAGGGCAACGCATTCCGGACATCGCCTAAGCTGATTATGCCGATCAGATGATCATGCTCGACGACGGGCAGACGACGGATGTGGTGCTCCTCCATGCGGCTCTTAATATGGGGCAGCCGCGTTTGCGGCGAGACAGCAATGACGGGTGCGCTCATCAACGCGCGTATAGATATTCCTGACATCTTTTACCTCTATTCATGATAGGTGAAGGTACTGTAGTAAGAGCAACGACGGCCAAAGCAGAGCTAGCTTTACCCTTGGTAATGAGCTCACTACCTCGCCGGGTAACTGGTACCGGTCACCGCTGGTAGAGTTACGTTTCATGGTTTCCAGATGCGCTGGATTCTATCAATGGACCATATTGATCCGCACTGTAAGAGCGGTGGTCAGTATGTAATCGTATGCGCTTTGGGCCGCACGCACGCCGTCTCCTAGGGCCACAGCCATCTGCTCCGCCATTGCGGTCGTGACATCCCCTGCGGCGAAGATGCCTGGCATACTCGTGGCATTGCGCGGGTCAACGCTGATAAAGCCACCGGCATCGGTTGTAACCAGACCCTGCACCAAAGCACTGTTCGGCGCCAATCCCAAGTCCACAAACAGCTGCTGGACCGGCAGACATCGCCCATATCCCGCGCTCTCGATGAAGACGGCTTCGACGCTGTGAACGCCGACTACCTCCTTGATCGTTGCGTTGTCGAGTACCTCCACGTTGGCCTGTTGGTGCAATGCACGACCGAGTGGCGTAGCCAGCATTCCACGGTTGGCGGTGATCAGGTAGATCTGTTCGGTAGTACGCAGCAGTTCCGCTGCTCCGCGCAAGGAACGTGGTGTGCCTCCAATCACGGCTACCGATTTCCCGGCACTACGAAAGGCATGGGTTGTGATCGAATAATGCAGCCCATGATCCAACAACCGCGCTGCTCCAGGCACATGTAAATACAGCGGGCTGGCGCCGGTCGCAACAACCACGGTCACAGCAGGCAATACCCCATCCTATCGGTGGTCACCTCGAAGCCATTCAGTCCTTCAGCAACACTACGCACGCGATCACGCATCACATAATCCGTATGCTGGCTCATCCAGTTGATCAGCGGGCGCACCATATCGACGCCCGGGAACGGGAGTTGCTGTTCGTCTCCAGCTTGGCGCTGGATCCAATCGACCTTCCCACCGAGCGTCTCGCATAGCATCACTGCCTTGAGTTGTTTGCCATGGGCATACTGTATAGCCGAGAGTGCCGCAGGCCCTCCCCCGATAACAATTATGTCATACATGCGACCTCCGTAAAATCGTTGACGACCAAGACCTTCATGACACACCGCATGGTGATTGCAAGACTGTACTCCGGCATACGTTGGCAGAACATGGAGGGGTGTTCACGCACCGTTATGTTTTGTCAACCAGAAAGGGACGCACTCAAGACGGACAGCATGAGGAGCCCGGAGATGGACCTCGCCGGACGATGTACTCATAGTCTCGTGCCACGTTCAGTGAGTTGCGTTTTCGTCACGACAGGTTATTGAGTCTTCCCTGGTGCTGTGCCAGGCACGACCTATACTGCTTCACGTGGTAGCGCTCAACTGTTGAAAATGCGCTACAGCGGAAGGAAAAGGAAAATGAGTACCAATCTCACGTCAGCCCGTTCGATCACCGAGATTCCTGAACCGGCCATCGCCCGCCTGTTGTTCGCCGATACCCGCCTCGCGACGCTGTGGCTCATCATCCGCCTGTATGTGGGCTGGGAATGGCTGGTCGCAGGCTGGGAGAAACTGACCAATCCGGCGGGTGTATGGACCGGTGCCAAAGCGGGAGCAGCTCTCAATGGTTTTGCCCAAGGTGCCTTGAAGAAGACCAGTGGTGACCACCCGGATGTCGCGGCTTGGTACTCCTGGTTCCTGCAACACGCCGTGCTTCCCCATGCTGCGCTCTTTTCGTATATGGTGACCTTCGGCGAGATCCTGGTTGGCTTGGCGCTGATCACCGGGCTATTGACAGGCATCGCGGCCTTCTTTGGTGGCTTTATGAACGCGAACTACCTCCTGGCCGGTACCGTTTCGACCAATCCGATGCTCTTCATCCTGGCGACCTGGCTTGTACTAGCGTGGCGTGTCGCTGGCTACTGGGGCTTGGATCGTTGGGCGCTCCCTTTTCTCGGAGTACCTGGAGAACCAGGAACACTCTTTCAGCACCGCAATGCCAAAGCTGCGCTGCGCACTGAATAGCTGTTCCACAACATGCGATCACTCGGAGCTTCTAACGGCGCGGTTTCTGCTTCACCGTCGCCGATGACGGCAGCGACGATCAAATCGGGATTATCGAAGGCGGCACCAAACGCGTGGGCTAACACATAGCCGAGCTCACCTCCTTCATGAATCGAGTCAGGTGGAGGCACGCTAACATGGCTGGGGACGCCACCGGGGGTCGAAAACTGGTAAAACAGGCGCAGCATACCCGCCGCATCCTGCGTGATCTCCGGATACACCTCGGAATAGGTGCCTTCAAGGTAGACGTTCGCCAGCAGGGCCGGTCCACCATGCCCCGGACCGGCGAGAAAGATCATGTTGGCGTCATGCTCTCGAATGAGGCGATTGAGATGTACGTAGAGCAAATTCAAGCCGGGCGAGGTGCCTCAATGGCCGAGCAAGCGCGGCTTGATATGCTCGGGGCGCAACGGTTCGCGCAGAAGCGGGTTATCGCGCAAGTAAATCTGGCCGATCGTGAGGTAGTTGGTCGCCTGCCAGTAGCACTGCATCTGGTTAAGCGCTTCAGTCGACAATGGTCCGGCTGCAGCTTCGACCGGCGCGGGTGGCGCAGCGTCGTCGCTGCGGACAGCACTTGAGATCGCGGAATCAAACCTCCACATGGAATCCTCCTCCTCCAGTTATAAGATGATAGGTATGGCGTGCGATCATGCGATCCTCGTCGGTCGCCATCACGCGTACGACGACTGCGCTATCGGTGTGGGAAATAACGGCATCATGGGCAGCATTGCGCCCCGCATTGAGTTGGATGCCAAGGAACTCCAGGCCGGCACAGATGCGCGTGCGGATCGGTGATGCATGTTGCCCAATTCCACCGGTAAACACGAACGTATCGAGGCCGCCGAGTGCGGCCGTGAGCGCACCCACAAACTTTTTGGCCTGGTAGCAAAACAACTCGATAGCTTCGGCGACATGCGGATCAACTGCTTCGTTGCTCAGCAGGTCCTGCATGTCGCTGCTCCTGCTGGAAACGCCGAGTAAACCGGCCTGCTTGTTTAGGATCTGGCTCAGTTCGGTGGGCTTCAGCCCCTGCGCTTGGAGCAGATACACCAAGATGCCCGGGTCAAGGTCGCCGCTGCGGGTGCCCATCACCAAGCCGCCCGTGGGGGTAAAGCCCATCGTCGTGTCGATGCCCATGCCGTCACGTACGGCGGCCATACTCGCGCCATTGCCTAGATGCGCAACGATGATCCGTCCCTGAGCTGCGGCAGGGTCGATATGCTGCAACTCGTGCATGATGTATTCGTACGACAGCCCATGAAAGCCATAGCGCATCAATCCTGCATCCAGTAAATGACGCGGCAGAGCAAACAACTGTGCCACGCGCGGCATCTGGCGGTGAAAGGCTGTATCGAAGCAGACGACCTGCGGAAGTGAGGGATAGGCCTTGGTCAAGGTCTGCATGGCAGCGAGTGCCTGCGGAAGGTGCTCGGGGGCGAGTTCGACGACCTGTTCCAACGCCGCGAAGATCGCGGGCGTGAGGATGTGTGGTTCGCGATAGTGCTGACCGCCATGCACCACGCGGTGGCCCGCGGCTTGAAGTTGCGTGGTCCAGCCCTGCTCAGTGAGCCAAGCCAGCACTGCTTCTAATGCGGCTGCGTGAGTTGCGAGATCTAGTTGCTGATCGTGCAGCGGACGACCATTTGCGTCGGCTGCGTGTAGGCGACTTCCTGCCTGACCGATCCGCTCGACTTCTACAGCGACGGCCAATGTCTCCGCAGCCGCGACCTCATAGACCGCCGCCTTCAGGCTCGACGAACCGGTATTGATCGTGAGCACACGAATCGTTTGATCCATCAAGCACCCCTTATCAATAGTGGCGATACGGTACCACTATATCATTCCGGAAGCACGACCAGAACGTAGAGCCTTCTTCACGCACCGTTATGCTTTGGCCATCAAACTGGACGTGTAGTGATTGCTGCTCTGCGTCATTAACTATCGCGGAGCATAGTGAGTGGTGAGTTTGTCACGACCGGTAATGAACCCTTACCGCTATGACCGGTCGATCCGGTCTATCCTGCGACTCGACCGCAAGGAGGGCTTGTATGTATCAATCGATCCTGATCCCTGTTGATGGCTCGACATTTAGTGAGCAAGCATTACCAACCGTCGAGATGCTGGCGCGCCATGCCAACGCTGTTGTCCACCTGGTGCAGGTCCACGTTCCCATCATAACGACCGATGTCGAGGGCCTACCGATCAACGACCTTGATCCACAGGCTGATGCGGACGCACGCGACCGAGAGTTGGTCTATCTGGAGCAACTGCGTAGACGTGTAACAAGCAGTGGTGCCTTGAACGTCAGTACGACACTCCTTGATGCACCGGTCGTGCCTGCATTGATTGCCTATCAGCACGCGCACAACGTTGATCTGACCGTAATGACCACACATGGCAGGGGTGGCTTCGCACGCTTCTGGCTTGGCAGCACGGCCGACATGATCGTTCGCGAAAGTGTGATCCCCGTGCTCCTGCAACGTCCGGACGAGAGCCAGCCTGGACTTCGGCAACCCGTCGCTTTCAAGCATATCTTGATCCCACTGGACGGCTCGGCGGAAGCGGAAGCTATTCTGGAGCGTGTAGTCGCCTTTGGCACACTCATGGACAGCACCTACACCCTCCTACGCGTCGCCGAGCCGTTTATGTTGCTTGGCTACGATCCCGTGCTGTATGTAGGTGATGCAGGTATCAAGGCCGAAGCGGAGCAGGAATATGTGGCCGCTGCGTACTTGGAGCAGGTCGCCGACCGGCTGCACCGTCAAGGTGTGCAGGGGCGGGTCCAGACGCGAGTTGTGTATGCGCAGCAAGCAGCGAGCGCTATTCTTCAGGATGCGCGGGAGCATGCGCTTGACGCGATCGCGATGGCGACACACGGTCGGCATGGGCCGAGCCGGCTGCTGCTGGGGAGTACCGCCGATAAGGTGATCCGGGGCACCCACCTACCGGTCCTCGTCTTCCATCCGCGCCTGACGGAAGAACGCCTACACGATGTGTGATTCACGCATCCGCATCTGTGCTGTACAATCAGGACAAGCCAGCTAACCGCTGATCGAGAACTATAAGGAGAACTGGAGTGTCCACAGCACAACAACCTCGGAGCGGCTTTGCTTCTATCAATGGTGCGCAGATCTGGTACGACGTTACGGGCTCAGGTCATCCCCTTGTGCTGACCCATGCTGGCATTGCCGATCACCGCATGTGGGATGATCAGGTCGCGGCTTTTGCCCCCCACTATCAAGTGATTCGCTGGGACATGCGCGGCTTTGGTCAAACACAGATGGTGGCAGGGTCGTATTCGAGCCGCAATGACCTGTACGAGTTGCTCCGCTTTCTTGGCATCGAGCGGACCTATCTCATGGGCTGCTCGATGGGCGGCAGCACTATCATCGACCTCACGCTTGAGCACCCAGAGCTTGTGGCAGCGCTTATTCCCGTCGCCGCTGGGGTAAACGGCTTTGAATACACTGGTGAGCCGCCCAAGCAGTTCGAAGAGGTTGATGCTGCCTGCCAGGCTGGCGATTTCGAACGCGCCTCCGAGCTTGAGGTGCAAGTCTGGGTCGATGGTCCGCAGCGCACGCCGGACCAAGTCGATCCGCATGTCCGCGATAAAGTTAGGGCGATGAACCTCATCGCTCTCCAAGCACCCGAGGGACTAGGCAAACACGAGTCGCTCGCGCCGCCTGCAGTTGGCCGGCTCGGCGAGATCAAGGTGCCGGCCCTACTGATCGTCGGCGATCTGGATCAGCCTGATGTTATACGCACCGCCGACTTGCTGGCTGCAGAGGTTCCACAGGCACAAAAGGTCGTGATGCATGGCACCGCGCACCTGCCCAACCTGGAACAGCCGGCGGAGTTTAACCGTATCGTGCTCGATTTTTTGGGCAAGCTTACATAGGGCTGGCTGTGGATGGAGCACTGAGGTAGTGTTATGTTCGCTCTGCTCCAACCTCAGCATTCGTTTTTTGCTCGTCGCCCGCAAATTGGGTCGTGTAGAGTTCGGCGTAAAGACCGCCCGCCGCAAGCAGTACTTCGTGCGTACCTTGTTCACGCAGCACGCCATGTTCGAGGACCAGGATCGTATCGGCTTGCAAGATCGTAGATAAGCGGTGGGCGATCACCAGCGTCGTACGGCCACGCATGACGGTCTCCATAGCGATTTGAATCGCGCGCTCGGAGTTGGAATCGAGCGATGATGTCGCTTCGTCCAGCACGAGGATGCGCGGGTCCTTCAAGATTACGCGTGCCAGTGACAGGCGCTGTTTTTCGCCCCCCGATAAGCGGTAGCCGCGCTCACCAACCACCGTCGCATACCCTTCCGGCAGCTGCATAATCAGGTCGTGAATATTGGCCGCTTGGCAAGCCGCCTCAAGCTCGGCATCGCTAGCCTCAGAACGCGCATAGCGCAGATTGGCCGCGATCGTATCGTGGAACAGGTAGGTCTCTTGCGTCACCATCCCGATCTCATGGGCTAAGGTATCCAGTGGCAGATCGCGGACATCATGACCATCGATCATGATCTGGCCGCGTGTGACATCATATAGTCGTGGCAGCAGGTAGGTAATCGTTGTTTTGCCCGATCCGCTGGGGCCAACGAGTGCCGCCATCTGACCCGGCTCAACCACGAAGCTCACGTCCTCAAGTGCCCAATAGCGGGGTGGCACATGTACGAGCGGGATGCTGCCGTTGGCCTGTGCGCCATCATCGACCGGCAACGGACTCGGCGGTCGGTCACGCGCCGAGAGCGCAATCGCTGCCTCAGCGGGTATCTCGAAATACGAGAAGCTCACGTGATCGAAGCGCACCTGACCACTGACCTGCTCCAAGACGACCGGATTAGCCGGCTCGCGAATCTCGATCGGCAGATCGAGTACCTCGAAGACGCGCTCAAAAGAGACCAGCGAGGTTGCAAGATCAACCCGCGCATTCGTCAAGGCTGAGATGGGGTTATACAGCTGGGTCAGGTAGGCCGTAAAGGCGACCAGGGTCCCAACACTAAGCCCACCATGGATGGCCAGTGAGCCACCCACCCAGAAGACCAGCGCCGAGCCGATCGCCGAGGCTAGGCCGATGCCAAGGAAAAACCAGCGGAATAATACTGCCTGGTCGACGCCACGGTCACGGACGATGCGTGCGCGGTTCGTAAACTTATCAACTTCCGGCTGGCGTTGCCCAAACAGCTTGACCAACAGCGCGCCGCTCACGTTGAGCGTCTCGTTCATCATGGCGTTCATGGCGCTATTGGCTTCCAGTTGTTGGCGCGTGATATCCCGTAGTGTGCGCCCAATCCGGCGCGCCGGCAGAATAAACAGTGGCAGAATCAGCACGGCCAGGATCGTCAAGCGCCATTCCAGCGAGATCATAATCGCAAGCGTGATACACAGCAGGACGATGTTGGTAATAATGCTGACCAGTGTGCCGGTCACGGCCCGTTGTGCACCAATCACGTCATTATTTAAGCGTGAGATCAACTCACCCGCTTTAGTATTGGTAAAAAAGCGCAATCCCATCCGCTGCATATGATCATAGAGTGCGCCCCGCAGATCACAGATCAATCCTTCGCCGACCTGGGAGGAGTGCTTGCGTTGAAAAACATCAAGCAGGCCGGTGAGCAGCGGCAAAATAATCATGCCGCCGGCCAGCAAACTTAAGCGCGTGAGATTGCCCTGACTACCCGCATGCGGCAGCGCGTGATCAATGAGATCGCGCAACAGCAGCGGTGGCAGCAAGCCCAAAAGTGACCCCAGCAGGATCGCGCCGAGCATCAAGATAATGGCGTGACGGTAGGGCCGAGCGTATTGCCCAACCCGTCGTAGCAACCCCCGGCTGATCTGTGGTCGGTCCCGTTCCTCGTCGAAGCGCACAAATGACCACCAGCTTCCGCTGGGAGAACCACCAAACATAGCTATATGCTCCTATGCCAGGAGCATACCACGTCCCGCTCGTGGCTGACGAGGCGCTGCTGGCAGAGAGCAAGCACAGCCACCTACCCGAAGCGCTAGATTAGAGATACGTTTTTTCCAGAAGACAGCAAAGTG
>JACDGP010000029.1:0-1341 GCA_013821605.1 Herpetosiphonaceae bacterium | reverse complement strand
GTGCCGGTCTTTACGACCGGCACTTGGGTTCTAGGCTATCTAGAAGTTGCAGGGTAGGACGTGGCTGAGACGTGCAACGACGATATCACAGGGGTAAGGACATGTTTAGGACGTAGGTGTGCGACGATGGTGCGATGACTGCGATGGTGTGCGACGCGCTAGAACGGTGTGATGTGACAACTTCTGTTTGTCCCCTAGAATGATCATAGCTTATCAAGCTTCCGTGTTTCGAGATATAGCGCAAAAGTCCTTCTACTTGTTTCGGTGTGGTCCCAAGCTTTAGGGAGCCGATTGGATAACGAAAGGTGCCAAGCTCCCATCATGCCACCAGCCGACGACGTTGACCGGTCCATAATGGACATCGCCGCTGCTTGCGAGTCGCTGGACTATCTGCGGCTCGAGTAAACCGTGCAGCTTAATCTGGCGGGCATCATTACGGGGAATACCTCCACTACCCGTTTGTTCCGTGAGGATCGCGCCATCTTTGGTGGTTAGGAGGGTGCCGGAGACGTTGAGCAGTACGTCGTTCAAGGCGTGGCTATTCGTCGTCAGATTAATGAGCGTCGTGGTGTCGGGCACGAGGATGCTGCTCTCCGTAACGGTAAATTGGTAGGGATAACGGGTATCAGGGCCATATGCTCCCGGCGGACCAAGCCGACCCCGCACCTTCAGATACCCCACCCCACTGGCTAGTTTGGTCTTGACCCCCTCCGGAATCGAACCCGACAACCACACAGTGGACGGTGCCGCCTTCAATGGTCGCAGCTCCTGACCCTCATAATGGAAGCCCGAGACGATCTGTACACTTCCGCTGCTAACCGCCACCGGTGAGATAAGAACGAGTGACCGACCGACGAAGCTTTGAGGATTGTCGAGCAGCGTCGGCAGGCCCACGACCGCTGGCTTGACCACAACCGTCATTGTTGGTAGGACTGTTATTGTTGGCATGGCGGGGACAGGATCATTGCTGCATGCCACCAGACACAACAGGCAGAACAAGGCAAAACTACGCATGTTCAGGATGCTACCAACTTGTGTTGGTTCGCGCAAACACCCCTTCTGGCAGCCTCCGGCACGCTCATGATAGCTTTTGACAGTGTCTTGCAAGTTCAACCAGAGACCTAAGTGCTATAGTGAGACCATATTACATCTGTGCAATCCGTCACAAAGAGGTTCTTCTACATATGGGCACAAAAAACTCGCGTATTCCCGGTCTCTACCAGCTCGATCCGGCCGCCCGGTTACGCGAGGTAGGTGCGTTTGATGGACTGAATACCGACGACCTGGCTGCGTTGCGTGGCGGCTATGGCATCCTTACGCTGGAACGGGCTGACCACATGA
>JACDGP010000157.1 GCA_013821605.1 Herpetosiphonaceae bacterium | reverse complement strand
ATGTTCTTCTTCGTAAAAAAGGCCGCCAGATAGCGCAGGTGCTCGGGCAAATATTCCTCGTTGAGGTTGCGCACACCAAAGAAAACATTGAGCTTAGCACTCTGGTGCATCCACCACATGATCAGATAGGTCCAGAGGCCAGTGGTATTTGCAGCTCCGTGGAGTAGCCCGAAGACCAGTGCGCAACCGCCAATTACGGCCAGCTCATGATACAGACTCACGCTTACAGCATGTAGGAAGTGGCGTAGCCCTTTGCAATCGGGGGGACACGCTGTTTTGCGTGGACCGGTGATCAAACCAGTATAGAAGCTCAACTCTTGCCAACCCCACGCAATCGTGCCCCAGGTAAAGGCGGCATAACGTCCGACACTGCTCGTATCGTTGCGGCCTAGGTATAGCTGCCAAAGGGCAACGGCCGTGAGCACCGTCCAACCCAGCAAACTCCAACGGAACGTACGACGGGGGAAGCCGTCGAGTACAAGGATGATGGCGGTGAAAAACCACCATGCGAGTAGCGCGTAGACTGCAGCAAATAGGTAATGCATCGGACCTCAAGCAACTGATTGTGAGTGGAGGATCGACGACGGGCGACGGTTTGGTAAATAATGGCGGATCTGGGAGCGGATGATCTTGCCGGTCATGCGCATTTGTTTAGGCCAGGAGACACGTGTCATACGCTTATGCATATAGCTTTCAAACGTCAGCTGTTGCACATCTCGATCCCGGCACATATCAGTAAAGACTTCCATCTGCCGTTCACTGCCATAGCCCCAGCGCTGCAGGAAGCGTAAGAAAGCATACATCGTCCGATACCGCCGCCACCATTGTTGCTGATAGCGTTGCAGATTGATAACGCTAGGATCATGCAGCGACTCACTGAGCGTTGCAGCAGCTAGCGCGCCGCTCTTCATTGCCCAGTAGATGCCCTCGCCAGAGGTGCCGACCACCAGGCCGGCCGCATCGCCGATTAACATCACGCGATCAAAGGCCATCTGCGGTCGGGGGTGCATCGGCAAGGCGTGCGCCTCACGCAAAAAGACCTCGCCACCCTCCAGCAACGGTGCGATGCGCTGCTTGAGCTGTGCCAATAATATGCGGGCCTCGCTCGTCCGCCCGGCTCCGGCCCCAATTCCCACAGCGACATGGTCTTTTTTAGGGAAGACCCAGCCATACAAGTCGGGCGATACATCATGGCCGAGGTAGAGATCGGCACAATCCTCCCAGCGGGCCATCTTGTCGGGTGGCAGGTACATGCGTTCTTGAAGGGCTACACAGCGTGGCAGGTTAGGGAGACCCAAGGCGCGGGCGGTTGGTGAATAGGCACCATCGGCGCCGATCACTGCATGGGCTGTGAAGGTATGGTCCGTACCCTGCGCTGTCCGGTAAGTCGCACGTACACCACTGCCCCTGACTGCGAGTTGCGTCAGGCTGCCTTCCACCAGCTCGGCACCGTGGTCCACAGCACGGCGTCGCAGATAGCCATCAAAATCTTCGCGGCAAACCATCGCCACATAGTCGTTAGCGCTGCCATTGACGCCTGCGACTTGAACATCGGCGGAGCGTCCCGTGGGTGAATAAACGACCGTCCTGTGAACTTTCCGTGAGATCAACGACTGTGGGATATCGAATTCATCAAAGGCAACCGGTGGGACCGCGCCACCACACGGCTTGATGCGCTTGAGGTCTTTTTCGAGCAGCACCACCGGTACACCGGCCTGGCGAAGCGTATGCGCTGCCGTCGACCCCCCGACCGATGCGCCAACCACGAGCACAGGTTCCATGTATGACCTCTTGTATAAGGCAAGCCTGCTGCCCCCACTACCGGCAGGGCTTTAAGATTTGATCGCGAGTCCAATTGCGGCTGCAAGCATGCCCCAGACAAAGAACGAGGTGCCGGAAGCATTATAAAAGATTGCTTTCGCACGGGGATCACGTAGAAAGATGCGTTGCAACGGGAGCTGGACCACTAGCAGCGCCCCAATAATCATGGCAATCTGCCATTGGCCACGATACACAAACAGCATAATGACCAGCAATTGCGCGAGATTCATCAGCCCAATCGCTTGCCACGCCGCGCTGCGTTCACCATACAAAACAGGGATTGTTTTAATCCCCATGCGCCGATCGCCGGCGACACTCTTGAAATCGTTGATCGTCATAATGCCGTGTGCACCCAGTGAGTAGAGCATCGCCACAACCAAGCTGGCCTGTGTAAGACTGGCTACGCTACTATGTCCTGCTAACCATGCCAGCCCTTCATAAGCAATGGCCACCGATGCGTTACCCGCCCATCCGTTCCGTTTAAGGCGTACAGGATGAGCACTATAGACCACGGCCAGCAGCAATCCTAGTGCTGTGAACAGCACCACATCCCGGCCCAGCACGATCGCGCACAGCAGTGTGGCGAGCGTCAAGCAGCCGATGGTCACAAAAATTTGGTGTGTCGAGACCTGGCCCGAAGGTATTAAGCGCTGTGGCTCGTTGATCGCATCGACATCACGATCACAATAATCGTTGATCACTTGCGAAAGACCACAGACGATGGGCCCTGACATAAGCATGCCCAGAGCAATCCGGCCAACACTCGCAACTGACCAGTGGGCAGCTCCGCTGGCAATCGCACCACATAAAAAGGCCCACGACGGTGCAAACCAGGTGACCGGCTTCATCAAGGCCAGCGACTTCCGCCAGGAAGCGCCAGTTGTTGGGATCGGAAGGGTGGCAGCGACGGGCTTCGGCATCAGGCTTCCTTCGCGAGTGAAGTCAGGGCGTGTTAGGGATGGACCGATATGGGCTTGGCACTTTGATCCGCTTGAGTCACCGAGCCGGGCGGCAAATAGTTCTGCTGATGGCACATCCAACAGGACGGTGTTTTGCCGTTCATGATCGTCTTGTAGTTCTGGTTAATATGTTGGCTCATCTTGAGCATCGTCAAGGCGTAGCTCTTTTGCGGAATCTCATACGAGGGGAAGTAGCGGGCATTATGGCAGAAGGCACAGCCCACGCCCAGCGCATAATTCATGTGATTCATCGTGTACTGGTTTTGCTGTACTTGCGCTAACTGTGGATCTTTCTTGCCGGTAACCTGCAGCGCATCCAGATTGTCGAGCGGTAGCACCCAGCTTTGTGGAATCGGACTCTGGACGGCAGGATATGTGTTGAAGTTGATCTTCCCGTTATGGCAGGTCGCACATGTCACCATCTTGCCACCCGCATTCGCCGGCAAGGTCACAACGTAGTTCTGGTTCAGGTCGGCAACCATCAGCATCATCTGCCGCGCCAGCACCTTGGTACCCAGTTCGTCCGATGCGAAATTGTTGACGTTATGGCAGGTCGTACAGTTCTGCTTCAAACCACCTGCCACTTGCGTGACCATGTAGTTATAGATTTGAGCCGTGCTCATGCCCTTCAAAACCTGGGCGTTCTGGGGCTGTGGATGTTCCTGAATATACTTATTCGCAGCTGCCAATGTTTCTGGTTTCAAGTACCCGCCGTCACCCGGCTTACTGATCACGGCGGGATTGACGTTATAGCCAGTGTACGGCGCACTCGGTTGCTTCGGCGGAAACAGGCGACCATTCGAGGCAACGTATGCCACTAACGCCCCGCTCACCACCAGCAAAATAACCGAAATGATGGCGAAGATGATCAGGAAGCCGCGATACTGCTCCTCAGCTGTCTCGGTGCTACCCGGAACGCGTAATGTGCTATCAGACACTGCCGTCTCCTAGCGGTTCGGGATACCATTACTCACGATATGCGCCGTTTTTGCCCACTCGAACCAGTTCGGAATGACCGGCCCCGAAAGGAGTAACCCGATGCCGCCGGCGATCACTGCCAGCACGGCAAACCAGAAGGCCCACAGGTGGATGGATTGGGCATTGGCATTGAAGCCCATTACCCAGCGCCAAAACAACTGGGCGCGGTGCGTGCCTGACCGTTCCAGCTCAATTTCTTCGAGTTCGACTTCGCCTTTATATGGGGCTACCGCGACGATCGTCGCCCCGTGCATACCCCAAAGCATGGTCGAGCCTAGTAAGAAGAAGATCGACAGCATGTGAAACGGATTATAGTAGAAGTTGCCATAGCGCACACTAACATCGTTGACCCAATCGAGATGCGCTTTCAGCCCATGGCCCGGTGCCTCGGACCAGGCGTGCAACAAGAGTGGCCGAATCAGGTAGATTACCAGGTACAGGAACACCGCAGCGCTGAAGGCGCGGGCCAGGGTCGTTTTAATTTCATTTGCACGGGCCCGGTTCCATACGCGTGCGAGCCAGAACAACACCGCCCCATGCAAGAAGAGTGTGGCAACTTCCCAGTTGCCGCCCTGGTACCACGGAGCCAAGCTTAGGCCATATTTCGCTGACGGTGGATCAACCGATAGGGCGGCGAACTCCCGGATGAACAACAGCGGGTTAAAGTGTACCTGAACTAGGTACGAAAAGAGTATGATAAAAATTGTCACACTGCCGCACACCACCGACAACAAGCCCCATAGCCCAAGATAGATCGGCCCAAATTGACCCGCCCCGAAGACGCGTTGAAAGATCGGCACGAAGCGCGGTCGACCAAAACGTCCGCGCATGTCGCCCGGCATATGGAGCGTCCAGTCGGGGCGGCCATACACGGCCATGGTCCCCAGTCCACTCCAGAACGGCAGCCGTGTCCAGAAGTTCCAGAAGCTGCTCCATGATCCGACCAGCGTCCCCGACAAACCGATACATAGGTTGGCAACGAGCACCGCCGAAATCGCAGCCCAGAAACCCAGCCGGTGAATGCCGATCTCGCCAATGCTATAGCCTACGATGTCGCGCCAAAAGCCGTCCACATGTTCGACATTAACCGGCGGCTTTTTGATTGCGCTCAGGATCGCCGAGCCATGCATGGCTAGCAGCATGGTTGTGCCGAAAAAGAGCGAAATGGCAAGCGCGTGAAACGGATTATAAAAAAAGTTGAAGTATTGGTAGCCAACATTCGAAACCCAGTCGAGATGTGCGGTTATGCCGAGCGTGAAGCCGTTACTCCAGGCTCCCATCGCGATGGGACGGATATATTGTAAGGTGATCCAGGATGAGACCACGGCCAGGTAGGTAACGGGCACGTGGTAGCCCATGCGTAATTTGCGACAGATATCGATCTCGCGCAAAGCCCAGAACAGAAAGGACAGTGTGGCACAGAAACAGATGAGTTGCCACCAGAAGCCTGGCATGCCGACGCCCATGATGCGTAAACCGACTTCGGGTGGTGGTGGGTCGATGCGAGCTGCTATGATATTGAATGTGCCGGCACGTACCAGACCTGCATATAGGTAAAAGATCGTGCCCAGCAGCGCGAAGGTAACCGATAGCGCGCCAAAGAAACCAACATAAAAACGCCCGGCCCAGAAATCGAATGGATCGCTACCAAACCAGCGCGTAATCAGCGTACGGCCGCGCTTTTTGTAAAACTGTTCCACCACCGATAGCGGCACATCAAGGTACGAGCTATCGACCAGCCGGTCCTGCGTCTGTGGTTGCATATCTATCTTCTCTTCGCTACCTGCGGGGCCGTGATGCTAAGGGCTGAACACATAGGATCAGCCCGCTCCAACTTTGACTCAGCGGACTGCCGATGATAGCCAGTTGTAGTTGCCCGAGCTGAGCACCACAAAGTGGATGATCAATGAGATCGCAAGTCCCAACACGACAGTCAGCAAAAGCACCGTACGAAACTCAATCGGTCGTTGACGCATGATTACCTCTTCGCGAGTCTTAGAACCCAATCCACGGGCGCCAAATAAATACCAGAACGTGCGCGACCACTGCGATGGCTAGGAAGGCATAAAACGAAAGCACTACGATCCGGTGTACTAGCCACTCTTCATTGTTGAAGAGGCCTTTCCAAGGATCAGGCACAATGTTGACGCCACCTGCAGCTTCCAAAGACTCGTTTATAGCCGGGGTGTTAGGCCGGTTCGACGCCATTGCCATTCGTGTTCACCTCCTCGGTCTAGCGCTCTTTCCCTGATATCCATTGTATCAAGGCGGCGAAGTTAACTGGAGTATAAAAGTCGCTGATCGACCGGTCAACGGCTAATTGTGGTCTAGGGCATGTACAAGCCTTTGACAAGGCCTACACATGTAGTACAGGCTCTATACTACACGCATCAGCGGCGCTGCCTGATGGTCATCATTATTCCGCGAAACACCGAGCAGTATGTCAAGGTACGGACCGCCGGTCATCGGGATCGACCAACAGTCTTGCTTGATTGTTCAAAAAATTGACAACCAGTAGTGCAAGTGCTAGGGTACAGATGTTATACAAATTGTTGTTGTACCTTGTACAGAAACGCCATCCACTGCATACGCTCAGTTGCTGGGCTCGCACCCCCCGCCCCGCAACCTACGTCTTATGAGAGGACGACTGTCATGCTCGACCAGCTTCGTCACTTGTTAACGCTTCCTGATACTCCCCTATACAATATCAAGGTGGTTGTGGGCCAAAGTGGGATCAACGCTTCGACCTTACGGGCTTGGGAGCGGCGTTACAATATTCCGGTTCCGCAGCGCTCCGATCACGGGTTCCGGCTGTATTCGCCCCGTGATGTCGCGATCCTAACGTGGATGCGTGAACAAACCGAGCAGGGCATGACGGCGCATCAAGCAGTTTCGCTGATCGAACAGGTGCGTACATCTGAACTTGATAACCGGGTGTCGCCGCCAGCGGAAGGTCTAGCGCAAGCTGCACCAGCCGCTGCGAAAGATCAGCCAGCACTGCCGGCGATGGTGCAACGCGAGCAACGACAACTACGCGTGGAGCACGATGATCTCGCCCAACTCACCAATCGTCTGTTGGCAGCTTTCGGGCGCTTCGATCTGCGTTCGGCGCACGATGTAACCAACCAGGCCCTCGCCGCATATTCGTCGCACACCGTGCTAACGAGGGTTTTTGCGCCAGCATTAGTACGGCTTGGCGATGGCTGGGCACGCCGCGAGAGTTCAGCGATTATCGAACACGCGGCCTCCAACTTTTGCCGACAGCGTATCCTAGCGCTGATGCAACAAAATGCGCCCTTTTGTCTAGGACCAAGGGTTGTGTGTGGTTGCGTGCCCGATGAGCATCATGAACTGGGCTTATTAATGTTCAGCCTGTTGTTACAGCAGCACGGCTGGGATGTGGTGTACCTAGGCCAGAGCATTACACTTGAAGGTTTGGACGAAGCTCTGCGGACCATCACGCCTATTCTCGTCTGCTTCACGGCCAACTTAATCGACAATATTCCGTCACTGATTGAGGTCGGACAAATTGTTGATCAGAGCGGCCTCGGCGTATCGGCTTTTGTCTATGGGGGGCGCATCTTCGACGAGCAGCCCGATCTGTGCCAACATATTCCTGGCACCTACCTGGGCACGTCTCTGGACGAAGCGGTGCTACGCTGTAGCCAATTAGCGCAGGAATCGATCGAACGAACAGCAAAGCGCGTACTCGATCGTCCCCTCCCGCTCCGTCTACGTCGAGAGTAACGAGCAATAGAGGTTGTCCGCTGGCCTCCAAAGCTACTTAACGACGACGTTGCCCTTCATGGTCTGTTCGTGGCCTGGGAAGGCGCAGTAGAACTCATACGTGCCGGCGGCTAATGTAATCGGCGCTGACTTCTTGCTCTGGCCGTTGTCAAGATAGGTCGTTTTGTCTGGGCCTGGGACGAAAGCAACATCAGAACCCGCAGCGTTCTTGATCACAAAGCTGTGTTGCAGGCCGCCATTATTCACGAAATTAACGACGAAAGGTTGGTTCGCCGTCGCATCCAACTCGGGTTTGTCGTACTTGATGCCATCGACAGCTGTAATCGTCAGTTGTTGCGCTGGCGGACCGCTTCCATTACCACCACCTCCACAGGCGGCCAAGCTCAAGCCGGCAATAATTGCCGCACCTACCGAGAACAGGCGTACTCGCATACATCGGTCTCCTTTAGGTAAAAAAGCACACAGTTTACCAGGCGATAGCACGTCGTGCCGCAGCCAACAGTACAACCAAAGCTCATTCAATGCAACACCATGGTCGCGAAGCGAGTGATCAAATCCATCAAATGTGATCAAAAAATTGATTGGCGATACGATTAAAGGCCTCGCTTTCTTCATCATGCGGCAGCATACCGCTCGCCTCAAAGATCACGAGCTTGGCCTGTGGCTTCAGTTTGATCCATGTTTTGGCCTGGGCTACTGGCGTTGGTTTGGCATACTGTCCCCACGCGATGAGCACTGGCTGTGGTAACTCCGCAAACTGCTGCCGAACATTGCTGTTCAGCGCTCCACTTAGAAATGCAGCGGGAGCGAAGCGCGCACTGGGCTGATGTCCACTGTAGTAGCTTTGCTTCAGTACCTGTGATGTTGCTCCCGCCGGATCGTGATAGCTTTGGTTGGCCAAAAAGAAACGTATGCTCGGTCTGGATACCAGCAGATTGAATAGACATGCTCCGACGAGAGGTGACCGTATAACTTGTTGTGTTACACGTCCCGCTCGACCCTGCGGCTTGGCCAGGGCAACAATACCCGTGGGCTCAATCAGCAGCAATTGGGTGAAGAGGTGCGGCTCGCGCGCTGCGGCAGCGACGACAAAGCTTGAACTGAGCGACGACGCAAGGACTGCTGTCGGCTGGCCTACGACGTCGTGGACAAAATCGGTGATGAGGTCGGTGAACAACTGAGCGCTATAGGCAACATCGGGTCGGTCGGAACCGCCGAAGCCCAGTAGATCCAGCGCGTACAGCCGTCGTCCCTCGACCAGTCCGCTCCACTGCTTCCGTAATTCGAAAGATGAGGCTGTCCCATTCACACTATGCACCAGTAGCAAAGGGACGCCTTCGCCACGGATTGTATAGGCGATGGTATGCCCTCGCCAGCGGTAGCTATGTACTTCACCTTCGAGCCGTGATGGAAGCGGGGCCTGTCGCCGTTGCGCGTACAGGTTAAAGATGGCTATCGTTGCCAGACCCCCACCGACCGTGACGATGAGGCAGCGTACCCACCGCCAGGGAGCTACTGTTGCCACGTCTATCATACCTCCCAGTATCTTTTGAAGAAGGTCATTATCGAGTAACTATTGCCAACCATCAACTACATCTACCAGGTATGGTCCTCCTTGAATGTGAGCAAATATATGCGCCAATACAATAGCTGAAGATGTAGGTGAAATGATTTGCGGCTCCGTACTTTTGACACGCTTAACCCACGGCGGTATCATGGCGGCGTGTCTACAACGACGCAGCCTCATAACCCTGCTGCGGATTCATGCTTCATTATATAGTGGGAGATCGTGTCAATGGCCACAAAGTACGTCTACCTGTTCCGCGATGGCAACGCCGACATGCGCGATTTGCTGGGCGGCAAAGGTGCAGGGCTGGCAGCAATGTCGCAGTCCGGTGCGCCGGTGCCACCCGGCTTTACGATCACAACCGAGGCGTGTAACCTGTATTCAGCCGCGCACAGCTTTCCCGATGGGATGATGGACGAGGTGCATGCGGCGTTGAAGGATGTCGAGCACCAGACCGGCAAGACCTTCGGTGATCCCAAGAATCCTTTGCTGGTCTCGGTCCGCTCGGGGGCGAAGTTCTCGATGCCGGGCATGATGGATACCGTGCTCAACCTGGGCCTTAATCCACAAACGCGCGAGGGGTTGGCCAAGCTTACAGACAATCCGCGCTTCGCCGCCGATGCGTATCGTCGCTTCGTCCAACTGTTCGGCAAGATTGTGTTGGATGTGGATGGTGAAAAGTTTGAGCACGTGCTAGATGAAGTGAAGGGCAAAACGCGGCAGGATACCGATCTAAGCGCCGACGAACTGACCCAAATTGCCGAGCGCTTCAAACAGATCATCAAGAGCGAAAAGGGCGTTGAGTTCCCTGAAGATCCTATGCAGCAGCTTGAGATGGCGATTCAAGCCGTCTTTAACTCATGGAACGGCCGCCGCGCCGTTGATTACCGCCGTCTGAACAAGATCAGTGACAGCCTCGGTACCGCCGTTAACGTCCAGACGATGGTCTTCGGGAACATGGGCAACGACTCAGCTACCGGTGTCGCCTTCTCACGCGACCCTTCGACTGGCACAAATGAACTCTACGGCGAGTTCCTGGTTAATGCTCAGGGCGAAGACGTCGTTGCGGGCGTGCGCACGCCGCGCCCCATCGCCCAGATGAAAACCGAAATGTCCGAGGTCTACCAACAATTCTTCGACATTGCTAAGGGGCTCGAAGCACACTACAAAGATGTGCAGGATATGGAGTTTACCGTTGAGCGCGGCAAGCTGTATATGCTCCAAACCCGCACGGGCAAGCGTACCGGTGCCGCTGCGGTTAAGGTCGCGGTGGACCTGGTCAACGAGGGCGTGATTTCCAAGGAAACCGCAATTCAGCGCGTTGAGCCGGCCCAACTCGATCAGCTCTTACATCCCACGATTACGCCGGCCGCCAAAGCCAAAACCTCTCCGCTGGCGACGGGTCTACCGGCCTCGCCAGGGGCTGCCAATGGCAAAGTCGTTTTTGATCCTGACCATGCTGAGGAGCAAGCCGAGGCTGGTGCAAAGGTGATTTTGGTGCGCGTCGAAACGGCACCAGAAGACTTCCACGGTATGGTGGCAGCTCAGGCCGTCTTGACAGCACGCGGTGGCATGACCTCGCACGCAGCGGTGGTCGCTCGTGGGATGGGCAAGCCATGTGTAGCAGGCTGTGGCGCCTTGAACATCGACTATGCGCAGGGCCAGTTCACGGTTGAGGTGAACGGCAAGCCCACCGTGGTCAAGGAAGGCGACTATATCACCCTGGATGGTTCCACCGGCGAAGTTTTTGCAGGGCAACTTGAAACACAAAATCCGGAGTTGTCAGGTGACTTCCAAACGTTAATGAAGTGGGCCGATGAGTTCCGCAAGATCGGTGTCCGAACGAATGCCGACACGCCCCATGATGCCGAAGTCGCACGTGGTTTTGGCGCTGAAGGCATCGGGCTGTGCCGGACCGAGCATATGTTCTTTGAAGGCAACCGGATCGACGCCGTGCGTGAAATGATCGTCGCGTCGACGGTTGAGGAACGTAAGGCGGCGCTCGCCAAAGTCGAGCCGTACCAGACCGAAGACTTCGTCGGTATCTTCCGGGCGATGCATGATCTGCCGGTTACGATCCGCACGCTTGATCCGCCGCTGCACGAGTTCCTGCCGCACGAAGACGAGGCGATCAACGATCTGGCGCATAAGATGGGTATTGCGTCGGCCGTTCTCAAAGGCAAGGTCGAGTCGCTTAAGGAAGCGAATCCTATGCTCGGCTGGCGTGGCTGTCGTTTAGGGATCGTTTATCCAGAGATCACCGAGATGCAAGCGCGGGCGATCTTTACGGCGGCCAAGCAGGTGCAGGCCGAAGGGATCAACGTGCATCCCGAGATTATGATTCCGCTGGTCAACACTGTCACCGAGCTGCAACTGCAGGCAGATATTGTCAAGAAGGTGCATGACGAGGTTGCGCCGGAGGTTGCGTATCTGATCGGCACGATGATTGAGCTGCCACGCGCAGCCTTGGTCGCCGACAAGATTGCCCACGTCGCGCAATTCTTCTCGTTCGGGACTAATGACCTGACCCAGACGACCATGGGCATCAGTCGTGACGACTCGGCGCGCTTCGTGCCGAAGTATGTTGAGCAAAAGATTTTGGCCGATGATCCGTTCCAGGTCCTGGATCAGGAAGGCGTCGGGCAACTGGTACAGATTGGGACCGAGCGCGGGCGCAAGACCAACCCGCAGCTCAAAGTTGGCATCTGCGGCGAACATGGCGGTGAGCCATCCAGCGTGATGTTCTTCGCCAAGATCGGGCTGAATTACGTTTCGTGCAGCCCGTTCCGCGTGCCAATAGCCCGCTTGGCGGCTGCTCAGGCTGCGTTGGGTGACGCCAAGCGCGACAAATAAGGCCTTCCCTCCCCTCCTTCAACCATCAAACGGACGCAGCGGGCAGAGTTAGCACTCTGCCCGCTGTGTTCACGCTGTCCCCCACAACGCCCATGTGGACGACGCTGCATAGCTAGGGAGGTTCAGGACCGTTTACGCCACTCTCTGATGGTACACTTGCTCTGACCTTTGCGCCTATTGAATGCGGCGGACGCACGCAATGCATGGTTGATAA
>JACDGP010000028.1 GCA_013821605.1 Herpetosiphonaceae bacterium | reverse complement strand
GCGCGAGGCCTCGCGCGATGCTTTGGAGCAGCTGCATAGTGTTGGTATCGAGCAGGTGGGATCGGTCCAGAGCCTCTCGGCAGCAGCCGGTAGCATGTCGTTTCCAATCTGGGCCTGGTTTCCTCAGTCGTTGCCTCCTGCTGCTACGCCGCGCTTCAGAGCTGCAACGTTTCTACAACCGAGCTTCGGCAACACTCCAACCATCCTGGAAGGACCCAGCAACAATGCCGTTGGTTTTGGCATAGCAATTGAACTCACGTACGACGTTGGCGACCATGCACTCAGTATTTTAGAAGGACCGGCCGCCGATCTGCGCCATCTACTGCAGCAAACCATTCCGGATTGGACCTCTGCCGAGCGTCGCACGATTGCGATCCAGGGCCATCCTCAAGACGTTTGGGTGATGCGTGGCGCGCGTGAAGGCAGCAATGAATATGACCGGCGAATTGTGTTCGAATGGCACGACACGCTCTTCTTCATGCACACGATCATGTCGGACGCCGACCTCGAAACAGTCCTGAGCCACCTAAGCGATTTTCAACAGGTGGGACCGGCGCAGCAACCCTAAATCCGCTTCATCGCATCAGCACCGCCATCTTTGCCGGCGGTTCGCATACACCTGATCGTTCGACGGGCAACTCGTCTACCTCAGTTTATGAGAGACCGGCCCGACTCCAAATCTGTTGCAGATCTTCACGGGCGACTTGGCAGGCCTCATCGGCTGGGAGCTTTGCAAGCTGCCCGTCGAAGGGTTCGGGAGTGACCGGCCCGTCATAGCCAATCTCGCGCAGCGTCTGGAGAAAACCGCTGATGTCGATGACCCCGGTTGCCCCGGGTCGCCGCCGTATTTGGTCAACCTGATCCTCTACACGGATGCCCGCCGGAGCATCGTTAACATGGACATACACGACGTCCTCGGCCCGCAGCGCCCGGATGTCAGCCAGTGTACCAAGCTCTGTATACCAGTGCCAGCAGTCCAGCAGCAACCCGACATTCGAGCCCAGTGCCGTGGCCAAGCAAAGCATCGCTTCCGGACTATGGATGAAACCGTAGCGCTGGCCTTCGCGGGACGTGCGCGGCCCAATGAATTCCAGCCCCAGCCGGCAACCATGCTCGGCCAATCTCTCGGCGATCGGTTGGAGTTGGGCGACATGGTAGGCGAAGTTCTCGCGGAACGGGCGATCATCCGAGGCGGGCGGCAGCCAGGTGTAGACCCGCGTACAGCCCAAGCGCGCTGCTAGGGCAGCCTGCTGGCCGAGTGTCGCGAGCGCCTCCCGATCATACGGTTCGCGCCAGTTGAGCGGCAAACCCCAGCCTCCTGGCCGTACCGAGGCCTCCGCGAAGTGTGCTGCCACAGCATCGGCAGATTGTGCCGTCGCGAGTTCTGATGCCTCACGCATTGGCAGGTCGCAGCCAGGCCACCCATGTCGCCGCGCCAGCTCGATAGATCCCAGGAGATCGGTCCGAATCCCAATGGCGCCGGGGCTTAGGTTTGCAAACATCATTCTCCTCCTACACATGTGCTTCAAGCTCATCCATCATAGCACTGATGGAGTGCTGCCAGGCTGCAAGGCACTTGTCAAGGCCAGTTGACTATGGTACAGTATCCCCACTCCGGGAGGGATGTGAGAGTGGTTGAATCAGCTGCCCTCGAAATGCAGTAGGTGTAACAGCCTCGTGGGTTCGAATCCCACTCCCTCCTCCAATTGAAGCTCCCGTGCATACCGTGCATGGGGGTTTTCATTGCCCGCTGTTAGCCCCTCGTTAAGCATCTCATAATCTGCCTTTAACTACATCCCGGTATGCTACGCACTACGTACAAACAAGGGATCGTATGGAACCGGTTAACGAGCTACCCGATCGGCTTAGTCAACTCATGACTTGGATAACTGATGGTTGGCGGGTCGAAGAGCCTATATTACAGCGGAGCATGCTGCACTGCCGCACCGGTAGCATCTGTGCCTTCGAGGTCGTGGTACGGCGGGATGATGAACGACGGGTAATTGCACTCATGGATGATCATGCTGTTCAACTATGGTTGGAGCAGGCCAACTTTCATGTTCTGCATATTTGAGGGAGTGAATAATGCTTCAGGGCGTTGAGCTGCGACGGCGGGTCGCATTCGCTCGCTGGTGTTCAGATGTAGGCAGTCCACCGGTGTTTACGGTCTTGACGATTGCCTTGATCGCCGGTGCGGCAAGTCACACCCTCAGTGGCGCAATTGCTTGGGCGAGTGCGTTGTCGTTAATTGTGGCCGGGTTACCGTTGGCGTACGTGCTCTGGCTGGTCCGATGTGGCGTAGTGACCGACATTCACCTGCCGCTGCGACGCGAGCGCGTTGGCCCAATCATTGCTTCACTTCTCGCCGCGCTTGGAGCGATGCTGCTCGGGTATAAGCTGGCAGCGCCACTGTTGATCCAGCGGTTGCTAAGCGTGTACGCAGCACAGGCGCTGATACTCGGCGTAATCACATTGTGGTGGAAGATTAGTTTTCATGCTGCGGCTGTCGGCTTCTTTGTTGGCGTCGCATTAGCGCTCGGTGGTACCACGTTGGCTCCATTGCTAGGATTGGTCCCGCTCGTTGGCTGGGCCCGCCTGACCTTGCACCGGCATACGCCTCGGCAAGTTATTGCTGGTGCCATCCTTGGCTTGCTAACAGCGGCCTTGCTATGAAAACATTTACGAAGTCTTAATACAAGGACCATCAGGATTTCATACGTCCCTGCTACCATACGAATGGGCAAACGGGGGCAAGAATGCGCAGGTGGTCATGCGACCACCTGCGCATTCTTCTTGAGAAGGAGATACGAATGATTGAACTTGACCCCCAAGGACGCCTGCACCGGCGACGTGGCGCTCGCCGCTGGTGGCACTGGTGGCGATGGCTCCGCCCCTTTCGCCGAACGTCCCGCGCCTAAGATGATGGCGCTCAGGAGCGAAGGTGTCAAAAATGGCGTCATTTTTAGTTAACAAACTGCTGGAACCCGTTCCATCCCTTAACGTGTCGTTAATACATCGATAAAGGGGTGATAATTTGGGGCTGGTATCCTTTAGTACATTGGCGTAGTACGGCTTAGTACTTTAATGCGTACTATGCACTCATAAGGATGGATGCAGAATGTTCAAATCGCTTCGGGTCGGATTTACGGGCTTGGTCATCATGGCCACGTTGGCAGCATGTGGATCTACAGGGACGACCACCACTAGTACCAACCCAACGTCGAGCACGAGTGGATCGAGTGCCACCATGCCAGCTGCTACGATGGTAGCAACGGCGATGCCAGCCGCCACCGATGCCACTATGTCAGCCACCATGATGGCACCAACTACGGCTGCCACCATGTCTGCCACCATGATGGCGACAGCTACGGATGCCACCATGTCGGCGACGGCGATGGGCAGTACAGCAATGACCGGCGGAGCTATGAGCGGCAAGTTAACCGTCGCCGGCTCGTCGGCCCTGTTGCCCATGATGCAAGAGGCAGCTAAAGAGTTCCAAGCCAAGAATTCGGGCGCACAGATTACCGTGACCGCCGGTGGTTCAGGTGCCGGACGTACGCAGGTATGTAGTGGCCAGATCGATATCGGCGACAGCGATGTCAAGCTGTCGAGCGACGAGCGGTCCAAGCTTAACTGCGCGGATGCCGTTGAGACACCGGTCGCCATTCAAGCCTTTGCGCCCGTGGCAAACAAAAAAGGCCCCGGTAGCGTCAACAACCTGACCAAAGATCAACTGGTCAAAATCTTCAATGGCACCAGCAAGAACTGGAAAGAGGTCGGCGGCGACGATCAAGCGATTGTGCTGGTCAACCGTGCCAAGGGCTCGGGTACCCGGTCCAACATGGCCAAGTTCTTGTTCGCGGGCGATGACAAGCAGTTCGCGACCGGTGCGTCGGAAGAGGATAATAGTGAGACGGTACGGCAGACGGTCAGCCAGACGCCGGGTGCAATTTCGTATCTGGGCTTTGCCTATCTAACCAACCCCGATATCATTGCCTTACAGGTCGATGGGGTTAAAGCCGACAAAGCTGACATTCAGTCCGGTGCCTGGAAGATCGGTGGGCCGGGTTATGCCATTACGAAGGGGAAGGGCTCGGAGCTTGCACAAGCCTTCATACAATTTGTGACGAGTTCCGACTTCCAAAATAGTGATGCCTTTGGTAAGCTCGGCTTCGTACCCGTCCAAAAATAACGCAGACACCTGAACAGGCTTTATAATTGAAACGGCAAC
The DNA here is from genome assembly GCA_013821605.1 of Herpetosiphonaceae bacterium. Classification (GTDB taxonomy): domain Bacteria; phylum Chloroflexota; class Chloroflexia; order Chloroflexales; family Kallotenuaceae; genus JACDGP01. The sequence continues at coordinate 46,359 of JACDGP010000028.1, read as the reverse complement.
ATCCCGTTGGGGATGTTGCCGCTCCCCTTTGGGCGTTAGGGCCGGATGTTTACCTTTCTAACATGTTAGGGAGTATATATGGCACGACGGAATGCGATCCTGGCCCAGTCGATCTTTTTCAGTGCGGCGGCGATCTTGGTCCTTAGCACCGGTGCGCTGGTGCTATTCATTGGCAGCACCGGACTGCGTGTCTTCAGCTTCATCAGCCCGGCATCATTCTTTTTTGGACGTTCCTGGGACCAGAACACCCAAGACTTTGGCGTCCTGCCATTGCTGTTTGGGTCGCTGGCGACGACCCTGGTTACCCTTGTCATCAGCGCCCCATTAGCTATCGCAGTTTCGATCTTCATGGTCGAGATTGCACCGCGCCCCATCCGCCGGATCATGCGTACTGCCGTAGAACTCTTTGCTTCATTACCCTCGGTAATCTACGGCTTGCTCGGCTTGACCCTGGTCGTGCCGTGGCTACGCGATGCACTGCATGTCGGCCTTGGCAAGGGCATCCTGGCGGCGGCAGTCGTGCTCGTGTTTATGACCCAGCCCACCATGGTCAGCATTGCCGAAGATGCCCTGCGGTCACTGCCAGAGTCACTGCGTGAGGGTGCGTTGGCGGTCGGTGCCACGCGCTGGCAAATGATTTGGCGGGTCCTTGTACCGGCAGCGCGGCCGGGGCTGCTCACGGCGGTGATCCTGGGGATGGGCCGTGCCATTGGGGAAACCATGGCTGTGCAAATGGTTGTCGGCAATATTACGTCACGTATTCCCAGCAACCTTGTCTCAGGTGCGACAACCATGCCGGCGGCGATTGTCACGCAATTGCCCGAGGCGACGAGCCCCGCGCATCGCGCGGCCTTAATCATGGTCGCATTCCTGCTCCTCGTTATCACCCTGATCTTGATTGCTGGGGTAAGGTTGGCTACGGGTGGCAAGAGCACCAAAGCATCGACGCGACGCGCAGTACCTGCCGCGCAAGGCGGGCGACCGGCAGCAGTTGCCAAGCTTCAGGGAGATAAAGTATGAGCGCAGATGTTCGCGATCTCGTAGCAAGTCGCGAAGAGGCCGGGGCCGTCATGAACATGGGGGCGCGCAGGAGAGCCAAGTTTAACGATACTGTGGCGACGGTCGTGATGTCGGCGGCCTCGCTGTTGCTCGTCGTCGTCCTCTTCGGCGTGATTTTCTTGCTACTGCGTGCGGGCCTACCGGCCCTCTCGTGGAGCTTCCTGACCACTGCGGGCTCGTTCGTTAACACGGGTGGTGGTATTGGACCACAAATCTTTGTTTCAATGTATATCCTGGTGTTGTCGTTGCTGTTCACGACCCCGCTGGGTGTGGGTGCCGCGATCTATATGGCGGAATATGCCAAGCCCGGGCGCCTAACGACACTGATCCGCTTCAGCACCGAGGCGTTGGCGTCGGTACCGTCGGTCGTCTTTGGCGTGTTTGGGGCGATCGTCTTTCTGACAACCTTTCACCTTGGCTTTAGTGTCTTAAGTGGTGCGCTGACCCTGACCCTGTTGAATCTACCATTGATGGTCCGCTTGGCGGAAGACTCGATGCGTACGGTGCCCGAGTCGTATCGCGAAGCGAGCCTGGCATTAGGAGGTACGCGCTGGGAAACAATCCGCAAAGCGGTCGTGCCGAGTGCTATACCTGGCATTGTGACCGCCATGGTTTTGACCGGCGGTCGCATTATCGGCGAAACGGCTCCTTTGATTCTGACGACCGGCACAACAATTTCCCCGAACGCTACCTATAGCCTCAACCCGCTTCAAACGGGTGAAACCCTAGCGGTGCATGTGTGGGTGTTGAAGATCGTGGGCGTGCCCGGTCTCCAGGATGCCCAAAAGGTGGCGAATGGTGCCGCAGCAGTCTTGTTACTGATTGTGCTCCTGGTCAATATCGGGGCGGCCTACTTTACCGGACGCCTCCAAAAACGTTTGAGTGGGACTGTTGGCGCGCCGCGTGCCGGCGGTCGAAAAAAGGACTAGCGCAATGAGCACGGCCTCACGAGCAACAGTGGCGAGTCAAGTCGGTAGCGCGACCCAAGTCGCCGCTCCGGAGTTGGCGTTGCGCCTGGCTAACGTCAACCTGTACTACGGCAGCTTCCGTGCTGTCAAGGACGTTACCCTAGACATCAAGGCGCGGGCGATCACCGCGATCATCGGCCCCTCCGGTTGTGGCAAATCGACCCTGCTGCGCAGTCTTAATCGTATCAACGACCGCACGCCGATCTTCCGAGCCGAAGGTACCCTCAAGCTTGGCGACATTGACATCTGTGCACCGACAACCGATCTCGTTGAGATTCGACGGCGGATTGGGATGGTCTTTCAACGGCCCAATCCTTTCCCGCAAAGTATTTTCGACAACGTCGCCTTTGGCCTGAAGCTCAATGGTCGCATGCCGCGCCAACAGCTGACAGAGGTCGTTGAACAGTCTCTGCGCGGCGCGGCGCTATGGGATGATGTCAAAGACAAGCTCGATCAATCGGCGCTTGGCTTATCGGGAGGTCAACAACAGCGCCTGTGTATCGCCCGTGCGCTGGCCACACGGCCCGAAGTGTTGCTGATGGACGAGCCTGCCTCGGCACTTGATCCGATTTCAACGCTGCGGATCGAAGAATTAATCAACGACTTGAAGCGCCAGTATACGATTGTGATTGTGACTCACAACATGCAGCAGGCGGCGCGAGCCAGTGATGTAACGGTGATGATGACGATGGATACCGCCGACCGCGCCGGAAATGTCGTTGAGGTTGGGGATACCAATCAAATCTTTACTAACCCGCGTGATCGCCAAACCGAAGAATATATTACCGGCCGCTTCGGCTAGAAGCGGCAGCCTAGGCAGGCAAGCTTATCTGCCTGCACTTCAAAGGGTAGGCCTTAGCATATGGCACAACCAGCACAAGCAGCGAGTAACCAGGGTCCAGCACTACAAGTACGGACCGATCCGAGCCAAAATGCAGCGGTTGGTGCAGCCCAGCCGCAGGTCGAAGCACGCCATTTCAACTTCTTCTATGGTGCTTTCAAAGCGCTCGACGACATCAACATGGTCGCGGGCGAGCATCAGATTACGGCGCTCATTGGCCCTTCTGGCTGTGGTAAGTCAACGTTGTTGCGCGCCATGAATCGCATGCATGATCGAACGCCCGGCGCTCATAGTGAAGGCCAGTTGCTCCTTAACGGCCAGGATATTAACGCCGTCGAGGATCTGGTTGAGTTGCGCAAACGAGTCGGCATGATCTTCCAGCGACCGAATCCCTTTCCCATGTCAATCTTCGACAATGTTGCCTATGGCATGCAATTAGGCTCGCAGCGTGTGCCCCAGCGTGAGATTCCAGATCGCGTCGAACAGGCCCTGCATGGTGCCGCTTTGTGGGACGAGGTGAAGGACAAAATCCGTCAATCGGGCCTAGCCCTATCGGGCGGTCAACAGCAGCGTTTATGTATTGCGCGGGCAATTGCCGTGCGACCCGAAGTTATTTTGATGGACGAGCCGGCATCGGCCCTCGATCCGATCTCGACCTATAAGATCGAAGAGTTAATGTTTGCGCTCGAGCGTGAGTTCACGATTGTGATTGTGACTCACAACCTTCAGCAAGCGGCGCGGGTCGCCGATCAGACCGTCTTTTTGACCATGAATCCTGAAACTCGGGCGGGCTTTGTGGTTGAAGCCGGACCAACAGGCGATCTGTTCCGCCGGCCAAAGGATCAACGTACACAAGACTACATTACGGGCCGCTTTGGCTAGCGGTACGCCTTAAAGACCGTCTGATTGGCGGGCCATGATTCGTACGATCTTTGATCATGAGCTGTCCGAGGTTGAGCGCGCCTTGGTGCAAATGCACCAGGACGTCGATCAAGCCCTCGGTCGTGCGCTGCGTGCCTATGAATACGCTCAACATGGCTCAGCGCGGGCATTGATTGCTGCTGACGGTGAAATCAACGCACGCCGTGCAGGGGTCGAAGAGGCCGTGCTGCGGCTGATCGCCCGCCAGCAGCCCATCGCCCGTGATTTACGCGTCTGTATCGCAGCCATTGCCATTGCTGCTGACCTTGAACGTATCGGTGACTACGCTGCTGGAGTAGCTGCCCTGGTCCTCCGCGATACCCTTACGCCTGCCCCCATCCCCGAGTTACACGACTTATCTCGCCAAGTACGCAGCCTGCTGTCGCAAAGCATCACTGCCGTCGTCGAACGCGATGCCACGGTCGAACACCGTCTGGCTGTCGCCGACAATGATGTTGATGCGCGCTATGCGCAACTCCTGCAGAACAGTCTTGCGCCTCGCTTTGCGGATCAGGCAAGCCTACGCCACTACATGTATGGCTTGTTCGTGGCCCACAATCTGGAACGGATTGCCGACCGCGCGGTTAACATCGCCGAACGAGCAGCTTGGGTCGCGACTGGCCTCCGTCGCAAATAACTCCCGCCGCCCTCATTTCTTCTACCCCTTGGTCCCCTGCTTGCTGAAGCACTCCTTACATAGCAGGAGCAATGTGCATGACACAGCAGCCAGGATCAGACGAACTTAAGTGGCACATGGAAGGCAATGCCGGCGAGATTGCGGATATCCTGATGCAGTTTGCCCAAGAGCTGCGGCAGGGTGACATTAACGTGTGGAAAGGTCAGCGTGAGTTACATCTGGACCCGGCCGGCCGTATCAACTTCTCAGTTGATGCCGTCGTCGACGATAATGGGCAGGAAGGGCTGCACATGAAACTCCACTGGACCTCGCAACGAGGAGGAGGTGATGCGCTTGGCGGCGGAGCTGCGCCCTCGGGTGAGCCACCTCGACCGATGTAAGTCGGAGCGTCAGGCCTTCGCAGCATCTAGCTGTGTCCATCACGCAGCATGCGAGCATACTCGTGAGGCAACGCACTCGCCTCAATTGCCTGTGCAGCCTGCTCGACATTGTAGGCAACACGCGCAAACTCCACCGTAAGCTCGCGATCCGTCGCATGCATCACCACGTAGCAAGCCCGGGGATCATCGTCTTTGGGCTTGCCGACGCTCCCTGCATTGATGACCTGGCGTCCGCTCGGCAGCATGCGATGGTAGGGCACATGGGTATGGCCGCAGACCAACACATCCGCCTCCACCAGATCAAGCAGCCGCTCCAAGCTCTTATCTGGACGATCAGCGAAAAGATACTCGTTGATGCGGCGCGGGCTGCCATGCACCAGCATCACCCGCAAGTTCCCCAGCTGTAGCGGGATCTGGAGCGGCAGCTCGCGGAGGTAGGCTTTGTGCTCGTCTAGTGTCACAACATTTGTCCAAGCAATCGAGCGTTTGCCCAGCACTTCCTCCACCGGATTCGTATACGCACAGCCGCAGTCCGGGCTGCTGTTGCCCACCCCTTGGTCATAGTTTCCCATGATTGTCGGAATCTGGCGGGCACGCATCGTCGCCACGACCTCGTTTGGCCATGGCGCGTAGCCGACCAGATCACCAAGACAGTAGTCGGGCTGCACCTGCCGGCTATCCATGTCCGCGAAGACCGCATTAAGTGCCGGTAGATTGGCATGAATATCACCAAAGATCGTGAGTTGGTCCATCATTAACTCCCAGGTTATGTTGTCACTGGCTCGGTTTCCACCGTCGCACGCACCAGCGGCGCGCGCAGCCATTGGTAGAGGAATGCACCGAGACTCGCTCCAATGATCGGGCCAAGCCAGTAGACCCACTGGTCACGCCAAACACCACCAATGAGCGCGGGTCCAAACGACCGTGCCGGGTTCATTGAGGCACCGCTGACTGGCCCACCCCACAGCGCATCAAGCGCCACAGTTCCCCCAATCGCTAGCGCTGCGAGCTCTCCTACCGCGCGAGTATCGGTGGCCACGGAGATGATCACGAACATCAAAACCGCACTCAGCAAGACTTCGAGGCCCAGGGCTTGGCCGGCACCATGCTGTGGGAGGGTGGCACCGAGATCAGCAACCAAACCAAACAACAGGCGCAGGGTCAGGGCACCCGCGACCGCGCCGACCACCTGGCCGCTGATATACCACGGGACATCACGCCAACGGAAATGGCGCGTCAGGGCAAACGCGAGGGTGACGGCGGGATTGAAGTGCGCTCCCGAGATATGGCCGGTCGCCGCTATCATCACCATGATGACCAGCCCAAACGTCAGGGCAACGCCAAGATGCGTCAGCGCGCCCGTCTGCGCATTGACCATGATCGCCCCGCAACCGGCCGTCACCAAGGCATAGGTTCCGACCAATTCCGCGCCGGCTCGCCGTACCAGGGACGCATTCATCTCGGACCCGGCAACTGAGGTGGGAAGATGCGCAACATCAGCCGCTGCCCAGTCACTGGGTGCGGCAAGCTCAACAGATATTCAAGACGGGTCACGAGTTCCCGCGCCGTCGTGCGAAAAGCGAGCCGTTGTCGGTCGAGGCCACCGGTCACCTCCAACGGGTCCGCAAAACTCCAATGGATCTGGCGGGGATCGCCGGGAAAGGTTGGGCACTCTTCGCGGACGCGGTCACAGGTGGTGATGATGTAATCAAACTCCTCCTCAGCAAACAGCTGGAGCGACTTGGAGGCCAAGTCGCTGCCATCAATTCCCAAGTCCCGCAACAGCTCAATGGTGAGGGGGTGAACCGCGCTTGGTTCACTGCCGGCACTAACCACGGCCACCTGATCACCGGCCAGCGAGCGAGCAATCCCTTCCGCTAACTGCGAACGCGCCCGGTTATGCGTACACAGAAATAAGATCCGGAGTGGACGCTCAAGTGCAGCAAGGCTCGCGGGTTCTGTCGCAGGCACCGTCAGGCCCGGATGGATCGCCGCCCCGGCCTCCATATACAAGGCATGCAGCCGCTCCAAATCAACACTGTAGTACACATCGCGCCCGTCACGATTGCTCCGACGATCCCGCAAAAGTCCAAGGCGGCGCAACTGCTTGAGGTGGTATGAGACGGCATTTTGCGGCTGCTGCACCGCGTTGACCAACTCGCCCACGCGCAGATCAGATAATGTGAGCAGTCGGACGATAGCCAGGCGTGTTTCGTCGGCAAGGACTTTGAAGAAGGCGAGCACATCTGGTCCTGGTATGGCTCCTACATCAGCAAGCATATGCAATCCCGTCAATATTATTTGATTCAATTAGTATTGATATAATTGATCGTTGTATGCTAAATGTCAAGGAGCAATCTCTGAGATCCAGGCATATCTCGGCTCTCCTGACATCCCGGTATGGGCGAGTCGGGTAAGGTGTCAGGGGCCAGCATCAGGAAGAGACCCACACAACGTGCTTGCTAACATGGGTTGACTGAAAAGGTCGCTCTGAAACGGCAGAAAAGAAAGCCTGCCATAGACGTAGGAGACCTGCCCGGCACGGGCAGGTCTCCTACACGATCGTCACCTCGTGTTAGGGTACGACGCGAATAAAGACTGGGTTCGAGTAGAACCATAGATCATCCCAAGGCGACTGGGCAGTGCCGGTCTGCCCCCGCATGTCGGGATCCATTGGCGGTGTTGCACTGCGGTCATGCGTATTGGTCCCGCGCAGTCGTAGGTAGCCATCCTGCTGGATGTTGTGGAGGGTGTACGTCATCGTCAGGACGAGACCCTCGGCACTTTCTTTCGTCTTCCAGCGCCCACGCGAGTAGGTCGCCAAGACGCGCGTGCTAGGATTGGTAAATGTGTCTGCTCCGGCCGTCTGACTTGGATGAGTGACATCTCCACCGATCAGGTCGATATGGTCGACCATCGGCCGCTGGTTGAACCAATTGGGCGTTGCTGGCACACGGACACTCATCGTAACGTGCACAGTACCGCCCGGCTTCACCGTGAGCGTGTCCCCCATGCCGGCCGTCGTCGTATCACCGGCATGCTGGCCGTGACCGTCCGTGGTGGCGATAACGAACTTGAGCCGGTCAATCAGGTCACCTAGTACGACGAAGCTGTGTCCAGCTCGCAAAGCCTCCATCACCCCGGCATGGGTGGCCTGATCCGCGATCACATACGTGCGGCTATACTCGCCCGGTCGGAAGTCACCATAGGTCGGACGCTGGAAATACTTGTCAACCTCGCTAACATAGCCCTGCGCGTCGAACTGTGTGTTATCAACGTCCTGCAGATCATTGAAGTATTTATGCGAGTCGCTGTTGGCGGTGATCCACCAGCGCATCCCATCGCCCAACAAGGAGTCCCACAGACCGCCCAATTTGGCGGTCATCCAATCAAAGCCTCCATAGGTGAAATAGCTTTCGAGTGGATAGCCGGGCCAGGAAGTAGCCTCAGGTTTGTTCCCGTAGAAGCCACGGTAGGCCACGAACTTGCCATCTTGGTCACGGATCAAACCAGCTGCTTGATGGCCCGGTGCGCCCTCGAAGCCAACCGCGATCTCTGGCGCTGCGGCTTTCCAGTTGCGGATCTCATGTGGCGAGTCAAGGCCATTACGCGCGGGATGGTTCGCGAAGAAGAGGGGCTTGGGTGAATAGCCGTCGAGGAATTTGAGCCCGGCGATCGCCTGCTCCTCCGTATTTGGGGCGATGCGGCCATCATACGCAGCCTCAAACTGCTTGATCTGATCCTTCTCCTGGGCATTTGGCTCAAGCATAACCGTGCCATGCTCAGCACCCGGAATGTTCATCTCAAGCCCTACGAAAACCAGCATGTTCTTGAACACATCACGTGCCTGCTGAATGTCCGGGTAGGTCAAGTCGACGCTGATCTTATTGTGTGCTCCACTACCGTGATCAGTGATGACCATCCAGCCGAGACCATGGTGGTTTGCCTCAGCAACCTGTCGCTGCACAGCATACTTCGCATCCGAGCTGTAGCGCGTGTGGATGTGGTGGTCACCCGAGAGATAGTAGAAGCCATCGAACTCGCCGGCACCGAGTGGGCTGTAGAGGCGCGTCGGCTGCTCAGCAGCGCCAGCCGGCGTATCGGCCGCAAAGACCGATCCGGCATTGATCGTCCCACTGGCGATTAATAGGCCGGAAGCTCCGACGGCCCGCAGTACATCCCGGCGCGTGACTTGGTGCTTTCGTTGTTCAGCTAAGTTGCGCTCATAATCTTCGCCAAGACTACAGCAGTGCTGACCGGCTGAATGCTCGTGACTGTGATCGTGATCGCTGTCCGACGTATCGCACATCTTAGTTCCTCTCCTCCATCAGTTCCCAATTGCCCCGTAGGCAGACGAGACGGCCGTGAGCTGGCACAGCTAAGTTCGAGAGTAACAACTGGGGCTTAAGAGCGTCTTAAAGGCGCGTATACTTTGTAGTGAGTGTTCGTTAACAATTCGTGCAGCGCTTCGGGAATGGCATGTTCTGCCAATGGGTCACAGCAGTTGCGGCAAAGACAACCATGCTGGGTGCCGATTTTCAAAACGAGCAACGCCTCATGGTAGTCGCCTCCGGCGCCGCCTTGCTGGTGTTGCTCGTGCTCACCGCGCTGTCGGTGTACAAGCCGCAGGGCATGACCCGCTACGGGCAGCGGAAGCAGTACGAACTGCAGCAAGGTACTGGTGTTCTACATCTAGATGCGCAAGAATAAGTAGTGGCGCGAGGCCCGCTGCGTTCGGCTACCAGTCTTGATGTTGACACTCCCCAGCTTCAGGCGCATAACCTTTGCCGAGTATATTGACAACGATCGATATATCCTGTATACTGACGTTCATTGAGGCAAAGCATGACAGGCACTATCGACATCCAAGAGCGTATCCTAGGCACCCGTTGCTGTGGCGACGAACCGCTGACCGACCTTACCGCTACAACTGCCCAGGAACTCAGTGACGACTTTCTGATCTTCGGCCATCCCATCCGCCTCCAGATCCTCCATATGCTTGGGCGGAACGCGGGTCAGGTCTGCGTCTGCGATCTCGAAGCCGCCCTACCGGTCAAGCAACCGACCGTATCGCACCATCTCCGGCTGTTGCGCGAAGCTGGCCTAATCGACTGCGAGCGGCAGGGCTTGTGGGCCTACTATTTCATCAACCGGACGGCCGTTGCCCAGCGGTGGGCCGCAATCAGCGCGTACCTACAGCCTCTGGTGTAGGACGCTTTTTTTTATGGCATGTATCGATGTTCTTCGATACAAAAGGAGGAGTCGATGACCACCCAAAACGACCGGCAGATTGTCGAAGCCGTGCGCGAGCACTACGGTGCCGCCGCCCGGACCGTCCTCACGGAAAACCAGTCAGGTTGTTGTACCAGCGAACCGGCTGCTGCCTGTTGCGGCGGCGACAGTTCGTGTTGTGCCGCCGATGGCATCACTGACAACCTGTACCAGGTAGATGAACTTGCCGGGCTCCCACTCAAGGCGGCGCTCGCCTCGCTTGGCTGCGGTAACCCAACCGCACTCGCCCAACTCGAGCCGGGTCAAACCGTCCTAGATCTTGGCAGTGGCGGCGGGATTGATGTGCTGCTCTCCGCCCGCCGCGTTGGACCCACAGGCTTTGCCTACGGCCTCGACATGACCGACGACATGCTGCAACTGGCCAGGCAGAACGCGGCCCAGGCCGGTGCGACCAACGTCGAGTTTCTCAAAGGCGATATTGCGTCGATTCCACTGCCAAGCAACACAATTGATGTCTTGATCTCCAACTGCGTGATCAATCTAGCCGTCGATAAAGCCCCAGTGCTCGAAGAAGCCTTCCGTGTGCTCAAGCCCGGTGGCCGGTTCGCGATCTCGGACATCGTCATTCACGGCGGCCTGCCGGCTGATCTGGTGGATACGGTCGAATTTCGGCGCGACCTCTCGTCCTGGTCTGGCTGCATTGCCGGAGCACTCACCGACGACGAATACCACCGCTTGCTCAGCGCGGCCGGCTTTACCGCGATCGACCTCGAAGTCACGCGTCGCTACAGCATTGAGCAGGTTGGTGCATCGTTTCCTGTCCTGGTCGAGCGACTTGGTACGAAGCAGGCCACCGAACTCGTGAGCCGCTTTGCCAGCACCTTTGTCCGGGCGACCAAACCTCACTCCGACGCCCTCACTTTGGTGCAGGCCGAGCAATCGAGTTGCTGCACGCCCGAGACGCAGGGGCAACCCGATTGTTGCGCACCCCACGCGAGTAGTTGTTGCTCAACGGCCAGCGGGGCGGACTGTTGCAGCTAGGCTCTAGACACATTCCCTGTTGATAACGAAAGGAGGTGAAGAACATGCATACAAACGATTGCTGTCAGGGCGACGAGCAGTGCTGCGGCGGTGACTGCTGCACCGGCAAGTAAGACACTCCATCGGTAAGCCCACAAGGAGCAACGCAGGGTTGCTCCTTGTGCACGTCAATCGGCTGCGATGCGAACACATGATAACGAGTCCGGCCAATGGGTCAGGAAGTCTAACCAAGCTCCCGTGCCCCACATGGACCACCAGCACGCAATAAGCGATGCCCCGTCCCGAGCACCTCATCAGTGCATACGAGACGTCTGGGAAGGTGGGAGAGATGCCCCTCTTCCCACCTTTTTTTACGGGGTGCAGCCACATCTTAGGCTGCCTTCCTACATGCTTTCAAGCTGGACCTCCACCAATGGACTGGATTGCACAAAGGTTTCCAGATTATCTTGCTGGTTCCACTTTGCTACAACTTTTGATAGGATCCGCCTTCGCACGCCATCATCAGTGATGGGAATGGCCTTAGCGGGAATGTCAGCCTGCGTGCTCTCCTTCAGATGAAAGGTGAACCGGGGATTCGCCACCAGATTGGCGTACCAATCACGTTTGCCCGGCCTGCCGCTAATATAAAGCACGCCATCGAAGTTGTGGAAGACGATCTCAATCCTTTTGGGTATTCCGGTTTTCTTACCGACCGTTGTGATATCGATCAGATTATCACTTTTGAGGGCATGTTCAATCGTAGCGTCCATACTTCATCAGGCTCCTATCAGTTGTTTCCTACATAAAATACGCTATACGTCAAGGCTCATCCTTCCTTTGCCCTGATTTACCCATCTTGACTCGCATGGTAAGATTATCTAGTCGAACGGACGTGCGATCCAAGAGCCAAGAAGGAGTAATCATGACCACACATTCACACGCAAAACCGGCGGGGACGCCCACATGGATCGACCTGATGACACCAGACACCGACGCGGCACGCACATTCTACCAGGCCGTGTTCGGTTGGGAGTACGACATTGGCGGGCCGGAATTTGGCGGCTATACAACCGCTCGATTGGGAAAACGAACGACGGCCGGCATGGTAGATAATCAGCCCGGTGCCCCACCAATGTCGGCAGCATGGACTTTGTATTTCGCCACCGATAACATAGAGGCCGATGTGGCGCATGCTGTGAAGCTAGGAGCCAAGGTGTTGTCCCCAGCTATGGCTGTGGGCGAATTTGGCAGCATGGCAACATGTGAAGATCCCACTGGCGCAGCGTTCAGCTTTTGGCAGGCCGGACAACATGTGGGCTCACAGGTTACTGAAGAGCCAGGGTCGGCAGCTTGGTACGAACTGTTTTCATCTAATGCAAAACAGGCACGTGATTTCTACATGGCATTGCTTGGAGCCACCACAGACCCAATGCCAGGAGGAATGGAATATTACGTGCTCAAACATGGAGAGCAAGAGCTCGGTGGCATCACGCAGATTGAAGCTTCGTGGGGTGACTTTCACCCACAGTGGATCACCTATTTCGCGGTAGCCAACACGGACGAAACCGTGGCGGTTGTCACCAAGCTCGGTGGCAAAGTCATGGGCCCCATCGATGATTCACCATTTGGTCGCATGGTCACTCTAATGGATCCAAGTGGCGCAACCTTCAAAGTTGTCCAGGCTCCGACGGACTAATCCGCAATACGTTTCTCGTAACTGAAAGACGTTGCGTGGGCACTGACCTGAGCTAAGCACTGAGCAGTGCCCATAACTGTCAAGTCCGCGTACCCTGCCGGAGAACATGGAAAAATCATGAGTACGACAACGACCCACGCGATAACCGAGCAGGACTGTTGTGAAGCAACTCGAGCTGCTGAGGCAGTGCCGATCGCCTGTGACCTTATGGCGCTGCCAGTTGATCAGCGCCAGTCCCATCTTGCCGGTGCAACCCAACTACTAACGACGACCGCCCGTGAGACCCGGGAACTGCCAAATGGCTATGCCTTCCGCTTTGCCGCCGATGACTACCCCACCGTCACCGCATTCATTGCCGATGAACGGCGCTGTTGCCCTTTTTTTACGTTTGTCCTGGAAGTCGCCGCAGAGCGCGGACCCCTCTGGCTCAGTATCACCGGGCCTGATGGTGTGAAAGACATCCTCCGGGACGTGCGCGACGAGGGATAAGGAACGGGCCGCCGTGCTGCATAGCACGGCGGCACACGCTGCGGCGAGGTGTCAGCCTACGCTGGACTTGTTGTTGCGGCATCGCTAGCTCTTTATAATTAATCTCCCCCTTGACTTTCAGAACCTATGTGCTACACTATACATGATTTTGAAATGATTGCCTGTTGTACCACAAGCAGAAGCAAAAACTATGTAACAGTACCATGTAACAAAATCCCGTTCAACTGTAACAAAGTGCGCAGTATGTGTAACAAAATCCCGTTCAACTGTAACAAATGGTATGAACAGCATGTAACAAAAACAGGTTCAACTGTAACAAGTGACGTTTGTTACATGTAACAAATGGCAGTCCCGCTTGTACCAAGGGTTCGCCATTGTTCCCATTGATCCCGTGTTAAATCATTGGCATCTCCTCAACTTCCCCGTATACTATAGCTATGCGCGTTATCACCGGCACTGCCAAGGGTCACCACCTAAAAGGGCCGCCCGATATGGGGACCCGCCCCATGCTGGACCGGGTTAAGGAATCATTGTTTGCCATTCTAGAGGGCTATGAGGTCATCACGGGACGAGCTCTCGATCTCTTCGCCGGTACCGGATCACTCGGCATCGAATTACTATCACGCGGCGCAACGTGGTGCGATTTTGTTGAGCAGCGCCGGGATGTCTGTCAGGTCATCCGCGAGAATATCAAGCATACCAAGCTTGATCACCTTGCGCGTGTTCACCAGCTGCCGGTCGAACGCTACGTCGAACATCCGCCCGTGGAGCCCTATGCTATAATCATGCTCGATCCGCCCTACGCGAGCCCAACGATCGAGCCGACGATCCAAAGCATCGCGGACTCACGGCTGGTACGCGATGGCACAATTGTGGTGGTCGGCCACTGGCCACGCCTCCAATTGCAAATCCAGTATGGTCAGCTTGACCAACTCACCTCGCGGCGGATCGGTGATAGCTCGTTTTCGATCTATGAATGTATCCAAGGGTGACTCATTAAGTAGGACGCGGCACTGTTTATGGTAGTAGCTGTATACCCTGGTAGCTTTGACCCCATTACATTAGGTCATCTCGACGTAGCACGCCGGGCAGCATCGATCTTTGATCAAGTTGTAGTCGCAATCTATGACCGACCACTGAAAAATCTCTTGTTTTCGGCCCAGCAGCGTGCCGCACTCGTTCGCGAGGCAGTCGCTGACCTGCCTAATGTGCGCGTCGATACCTATTCCGAGTTGACGACGAGCTATGCCCGACGTGTTGGTGCTAAAGTGATCGTACGTGGACTGCGGGCTGCTACTGACTTCGAAAACGAGTTTCAGATGGCCCATATCAACCACCGTTTGCTGCCGAGTGTACAGGTCGTCTGCCTGATGGCCAACCAGGAGCATACCTTTTTGTCTTCTAGTGCGGTTAAGGAGATCGCTGCGCTTGGTGGCCCGATCAGTGATATGGTACCACCAGTTGTCGAACGCGCCCTGCGTGCTGTCTATCTGGAAAGGAAAGGGCAATGACCGAGCAACCCCCGAAGTCCGAAGAATTGCTCAAAACATTACTGACGGATGAAACACGTCCCCAGCCGGCTACGGCAAAGGCTGTGATTGTTCCCCCGCATATTAACGGCGATGATGATGACGAAGATGTGGACACGCTGATCGATGATCTTGAACACTTGGTCTCAGAGGCCAAGCGCGTGCCTTTCGGCAAAAAGCTGATGATTGACGAAGATCGCATGCTGGCACTGATCGACCGTTTGCGTACCGCCGTACCAAATGAAGTTAAGCAAGCGCATCGCGTGCTGGACGAACAAGAGCGCATACTAAACGAGGCGCGTGACCGTGCACGCCAGATGTTGACCGACCGCGGGCTCCAGGCTCAACTCGACGTTGAGCGTGACCATGTGATCGCGCGTGCAACCGTCGAGGCTGATCGTATTCGTGCGGACGCCGATAAATACGTGCGCAACGTGCTAGAGACGCTAAACGAACGTTTGATCAAAGCCCAAACCAGTGTTCAGAAGGGCCTTGAAACTCTTGATGCTCACGAATAAATGAGAACAACATATGGAATATGAAGCCGTCATCGGCCTGGAAGTCCACGCGCAGGTACTGACGAACTCGAAAATGTTCTGTGGCTGTAGTGCGGATTATGCCAATGCTACTCCCAACACCCACCTCTGCCCGGTTTGCCTGGGCTTGCCGGGATCATTGCCCGTCGTCAATCAGCGCGCCACCGAGCTAATCGCGCTCACCGGGCTTGCGCTCAACTGCCGCATTAATCCAACGAATATTATCTCGCGCAAACAATACTTCTATGTTGACCTACCCTCCAACTACCAGCGGACGCAGTACGAGGAGCCGATCTGTAGCGCTGGCTGGGTCATGATCGAGGTCGGCGGTGAGCAGCGCCGCATCGGTATTACCCGCGCCCATATGGAAGAAGACACTGGCAAGCTGCAGCATGCCGCTGACGGTTCCTTGATCGACTACAATCGTGCCGGTGTCCCCTTGATGGAGATTGTGAGCGAACCAGACATTCGCACACCCGAAGAAGCGCGCTTATATCTACAAAAGATGCGACAGATTTTGGTCTGGATCGCTGTGAATTCCGGTAATTTGGAAGACGGAGCATTCCGCTGCGATGCCAACGTCTCGGTGCGGCCCCGAGGCAGTACAACCTTCGGCACCAAGGTTGAGGTCAAGAATATGAACTCGTTCCGCAACGTCGAACGAGCCTTACATGCCGAGATCGAACGCCAATCCAAGCTGCTCGCAGCCGGTGGAACAGTGGTCCAGGAAACCCGCGGCTGGGATGAAGCACGTGGGACGACGGTTGGCCAGCGGTCGAAAGAGCAGGCCCATGACTACCGCTATTTTCCCGAACCTGATATTCCCCCGATCCAACTCTCGCCCGAGTGGATCGAGACGCGGCAGGCAGCACTGCCAGTCTTACCGGACGAGCGCCGCCAGCGCTTCGTAACCGACTATGGCCTCTCGGCCCAGGACGCCAGCTTGCTGACCGATGAGCGTGTCGTTGCCGATTATTACGAACAAGCCGTCGCCGCTGCTCCGGAGCAGACACCGAAAGCCATCGCCAATTGGATGACTGGGGAGCTGTTCCGCCTGCTAAACGATACCGGCGAGCCGCTAGATGCTGCGTCTGAGCGAGTACCACCGACGATGATCGCCGAACTGCTCAACCTACTAAAAGATGGTACCTTAACCGGTCCGGTCGCCAAGCAGGTCTTTGAAGAAACCTTCCGCACGGGGCAGCCCCCGGCAGTGATTGTGGCGACCAAGGGCTTACGCCAGATCAGCGACACAAGCGCGATTAGCGAGCTGGCACGCAGCGCAGTGGCCGTCAACCCCAAAGCCGTTGCAGAGTACAAAGCGGGCAAAAGCCAGGCGATCAAGTTCCTGGTCGGCCAAGTTATGAAGGCTTCCAAGGGCCAAGCCAATCCCAAGCTCGCCGAGCAAGCCCTAGCTGAGGTGCTAGCCGAATAAGTGATACCTTAGTGGGAGCCTGCCGCGCTACTCAGACTGCGGCGGCTCCTGGAATTGCTCAACCGCCTCGATCAAGTCTAGCAACTGGAACGGCTTCGCCACATAGCCAGCAGCATTGACCTCTTCGGCCCAGCGGCGCGCATCCTGCGCCGCCGTCATGATCAAAACTGGCAGTGTAATGCCCCGTTCGCGCAGTGTTTGTGTAAAGCCCCAGCCATCAAGCACTGGCATGCGCATATCTAGCAAAAGCAGTGTCGGCTGGATCTGCTCCAGTATACGCAGTCCATCTGCACCGTTCGTCGCAGTCGCAACCTCATAACCTTCAAAGCGCAAAATCTCGGCCACGGTGATAAGGATCGACGGATCGTCATCAATGACCAAAATTGGCCCACTGCGTCGTTGAAGTGTTTCAGCCGGTCGTGCGGGGGAGGGCGATATGGAAGGTCGTACCTTGCCCGAGCTCGCTGGTGGTCCAGATGCGACCACCGTGCTGCTCCACGATGCCCCGGCAGATAAAGAGCCCGAGCCCCATACCCGCAAAGCGGCGGTCATCGACATTCGATCCGCGGTGAAAACGTTCAAACAGTGTCGGCAAATCGGCTGGGGGAATGCCAATCCCCTGATCGGAGACGGTAAGCCGTGCATCAGTTGCTTCCTCCCATACATGAATACAGATGTTGCCACCATCAGGACTATACTTTACCGCATTCTCGATCAAATTTTCGATCAATTGGCCGATGCGTTGTGGATCATACATCCCAATCACCGGCCCCACAGCTTCCACGGTGCACGTATGCCGAGCTGAGTCGTGCCGACTGCAAGCTTCCCGCACCACGGCTGTGAGGTCGGCCTCTTCGCGTCGCCCTACCAGTTGACCCTGTTCGACCCGCGAGGCATCCAGCAAATCAAGCACCAAGCTGCGCAAGCGCAAGGCTTCTTTAACCAGCCGCTGGAGGCCATTAATATCCGCCGGTGCGTCGGGTCGTCGCAGTGCCCGTCGTTCCATTAACTGTGCTTGGGCGACCAGTGTAGTCAGGGGGGTCTTGAGATCGTGAGCCGCCGCCGATAGGAAATCATCTTTGAGTCGTGTCGCCTCCTCGCGGGCATGCACGCGGGCGGCCTCATCGATTAAAGCCCGGCTTTCGAGGACGACTGCTGCCTGATCGGCCAGCAGTTGCACCAAGGCGAGATCGTCCTCGGCGAAGATCACCATACGTGGGGAGCTTACGGTAAGCACTCCCAGCCGTTTCTTACCCGCTGTGATGGGCGCGATGAGCAGGGCCGTTGATTGGCTGGCGCGGCTCACCGCAGCGTATTGAGGGTAGTCACGGGGTGTATCGGGCGAAAAAACTGGCTTCTGACGCACAAAAGCTTGGCCGGCGGGATAGTCATCTTTGACTGGATACTGCCGAAGGTCGCCCTCAATCACGAAGTGAAGTTGCTGTGTTCCTGCATCCAAGAGCCCCACACTCGCATGATGTGCTCCTAACGCAGTCGCTGCTCCCAGTTCTACTTCCTCAATAATCGCCTGCGTGGTTGGCAGGCGCGGTAGCAGCGCTGCTCGTCCCAAGAAGGCGCGGAGCTCGGGCTCTTGCCAGGCACGTCGTAAGAGCGCGGGTGGCGCGAACCCCACAAAATAGCTGATGCCGGTGCCTAAGCCTGCTAGGCCCGATACAATCATCCAGCCGCTCCCAAGCCTCGTCAGACCCAAAACAATAATATCCACTCCCAACAACACGGATCCGGTAGCAGCTGCGCGTAAGCGTCGCCGTGTAACGCCCGTCACTTGGCGCGCCGCTCGCACAAAGGCGATGCCCGCATACAGTTGGAGCAGCACGAAATAGGCGATTTGGAGTGCCGTCAACCAACCCGGGAGCGGTGGTGCCACCACAAATAAGGGTACACAGAGTGCAACGAGCAAGACCGGAGCACTGGCCAGCAGTGCGACCGGAACAGTCGCGAAATCATCAACGAGGCGTAGCAACAGGTACGAGATCGACAAAATCAGGCTGCCGCTGACAGCGTTAAGCCATGCTGGCATTGGTGAGCTACCGATGAGCGAGAGCAACCCGATGAGAATGACGAGGGCGGGCACACCAAACAACAGCGCAATATCAATATTGGCAGGCAGAGGTCGGCGAATTGCCTGGAGCAACGTCGAGGCAAAGATGACCAGAAAGACGAGCCAATTCAAATATTGTAGGAGGGTTTCGGCACTCATGCTACTCGTACCTTTGCGGCCTCAACGTTAGTGATTGTAGTGGTCATTGGCACTAGTGTACACCATGACTGGATGCCGTCCGATACCCTAAATGGCATGTGGTACAATGCCTATACATCTGCAATCTGTTGGTATAGGGTGCTATTATGGAAACCTCAACCTGGAAAACAAAAGCAGGCCTAGCGCAAATGCTCAAGGGCGGCGTGATTATGGATGTCGTGACGCCTGAGCAAGCCCGGATTGCCGAAGAGGCCGGAGCCGTGGCTGTTATGGCGCTGGAGCGCGTGCCCGCCGATATTCGTAAGCATGGTGGCGTAGCGCGCATGAGCGACCCTGAGATGATCCTCGGCATTATTGAGGCCGTTACCATTCCGGTCATGGCGAAAGCCCGCATTGGTCACTTTGTGGAGGCCCAGGTGCTTGAGGCGCTGGGCGTCGATTACATCGATGAGTCCGAAGTGCTGACGCCAGCTGACGAAGATAATCATATCAACAAGCATAAATTTAAGGTGCCCTTTGTGTGTGGCTGCCGGAATCTCGGCGAAGCCCTACGCCGGATCAGCGAAGGCGCAGCCATGATTCGCACCAAAGGTGAAGCGGGTACCGGGAACGTTGTTGAGGCCGTGCGCCATGCCCGCCAACTCCATGCCGATATTCGCCGTATTCAATCGCTGGATGAGGACGAGCTGTTCGTGGTCGCCAAGCAGTTGCAAGCCCCGTATGAGCTCGTTCTGCAAGTGCGTGAGCTGGGCAAACTTCCGGTCGTCAACTTTGCCGCCGGCGGTATTGCTACACCCGCCGATGCCGCTTTAATGATGCAGTTGGGTGTCGAAGGTGTATTTGTTGGCTCCGGCATCTTTAAATCTGGTAATCCTGCACAGCGGGCCAAGGCCATCGTTGAGGCGACAACGCACTATCAAGACCCCAAGATCATTGCTGAGGTTAGTCAGGGTCTGGGTGAGGCGATGGTCGGGATCAATATCAGTGACATTCCCGAAGGCGAGCTACTAGCGTCGCGGGGCTGGTAAGCTAGGACCGAGGAATGACAGTAGGCGTATTAGCGCTGCAAGGCGCGTTTATTGAACATGAGCAGTTGTTGCGGCGGCTCGGTCAGGATGTTGTGCAGGTGCGCTTGCCGCAACAATTGTCAGGGATTGATCGTCTAATTATTCCAGGTGGCGAGTCGACAACTATTGGGAAACTGATGGTAGCCTATAACCTGCTTGAGCCGATTCGGGAGCGAGCGCGCCAGGAGATGCCGATCTGGGGCACGTGTGCAGGCATGATTTTGCTGGCCAAGGAAATCACAGAAGGGCGACCGGCGGGCCAGCCGGCTCTTGCACTCATGGATATTACGGCGCGGCGTAATGCCTTTGGCCGGCAACTCGATAGCTTTGAGGCAGACGTGCCCGTGGCGGAGGTCGGCGTGGAGCCTTTTCCGGCGGTGTTTATTCGGGCACCGTTGATCGAAAAGGTGCGGGGCGATACGCGCGTACTCGGCACGTTAACCGATGGCAGGATCGTCGCGGCACGGCAGGGCCGATTGCTGGCGACGGCCTTTCATCCTGAGCTGTCTGGGGATGACCGTTTGCACCGGTATTTTCTCGACATGTAGGAGAGATTGGCTTGGTTCGACCGGCCATGGCCGCCGATATCTGGGCTTTGCGACGGAAGCCGCAACGCCGCGTCTTTCTTTATACCCCTTTCATGCTGGCCACCAGCTATCGGGTGTATACGCATTTCTTGCGTAGCCTTATGGGTCCGCTGGGCCAGCATTTTATGACTCTGGTATTGCGTGATGGTGGACTGCGTGGCATCGTCCAGGCTCGTCGTCGCCCGCACACACCCGAGGCTGACCTGCTGTACCTCACCGCGTATAAGAAGCAGCGGCAGCAAATGATCGGCGAAGGTGATATTTGGTTTCGACTGATTGAAGACGTGTTGCGGCGGGCCGGGGAAGGTCGCATTGAGCGGGTCTTTGCCGCCGTTGGCACGCGTTTCGAAGACGTAGCCGAGATTCTGCACCAGCTAGCTTTCCAGGCCTATGGCCAGCAGCGTCTATGGATGCTGGCTGAACCTGCTGTTGAGACAGGGACAACCCTACGTGCCTTACGCCGCCAGCAGAGCCGTGACGCACATGCTGTTCATCAACTTTATAGCTCGTTGACCCCGCGCCATGTCCAGCAGGCCGAACTCCGGCGACCTGCTTCCTGGCAGTTGGATCGCCGCCAACTTCATTACCGCGAACGGGGCTGGGTTCTGGGCGATGATCAAACCCTCACGGTTTGCATCCAGGTGCAGACTGGTGTGCGGGCCCATGTTGTACGGCTGTTGATTGCGCCGCATCTGCGGGACGAGGCATCCGCCCTACTGCGCTATGTGCTTTCGCAACTGCCCGAGTCACGTCCGGTCTTTGTCCTGGTCCATTCCTATCAGAGCGAACTCGAAGCGGCGCTGGAAGATACCGGCTTTAGCCTGCGGGGTGAACAAACGTTGTTTGTTAAGCATCTGGCACTGCGCGTTAAACAGCCCTCTTTGCTGCCCAGCTTCCGCCGAACGGAGCCATTAGAACTGACCGGCCCACTGCCCAATCTGCCCTCTACTGGAAGGATAACACTACGTTGACTACTGAACAGGTTGTCACCAGCAATATTGAACTGTTGCTGGACGCACTACCGCCCCATATTCGCCAACCCCTTGAAACCGATGCGCGGCGTGATGACCTTGTCGAGATTGTCATGGATTTAGGCCGCCTGCCGGAGGCTCGCTTTCGATTCGAAGAAACCTTGCTGTCGTCAATGGAGATCACCCGTGAAGACCTCGACTATGTTGTGTCGCGGATCGGTGAATTTGGCGAGGACAACCGTGCGGGCATTCAGCGCACCCTGCATCGTATCTCGGCCATGCGCAATCGGGCCGGTCTGGTGATCGGTGTCACCTGCCGTGTTGGACGGGCAGTCTTTGGAACGATTGAAATCATTAACGACCTGGTAGAAGAAGGTCAAAGCTTGCTGCTCTTGGGCAAGCCCGGTGTCGGTAAAACAACGTTGCTGCGTGAAATTGCCCGCGTCGTAGCCGACAATCTGCGTAAGCGCGTAGTGATCGTTGATACGTCAAATGAGATTGCTGGCGACGGCGATATTCCCCATCCTGCCATTGGGCGGGCACGGCGCATGCAAGTTGTTCGTCCAACAGAGCAGCATGGGGTGATGATCGAGGCGGTCGAAAATCATATGCCGCAGGTCATCGTGATCGATGAGATTGGCACCGAGCTCGAAGCTATGGCCGCCCGCACCATTGCCGAGCGGGGTGTACAGTTGGTCGGGACCGCGCATGGGAACTCGCTCGAAAATTTGCTGATCAATCCCACCTTGTCGGACTTGATTGGCGGCATTCAGGCCGTGACGCTAGGTGACGAAGAGGCACGTCGCCGCGGAACCCAAAAAACTGTGCTGGAGCGCAAGGCACCACCGACCTTTGATGTACTCGTCGAAATCAATAATATCGACGACATGACCGTGTATCGGGATGTTGCCGCCGCCGTTGATGCGCTGCTCCGAGGCGACGAGCCGCAATCCGAGCATCGTTGGAAAGATACCGATGGTAGCGTGCAGGCCGAGCAAGGCACCGGCATGCTGCGATCTTCCGCAGAAATGCTGCTGCGGAACCGACGTGCGCCGGCCATGAGCCGAG
This sequence comes from Herpetosiphonaceae bacterium, assembly GCA_013821605.1. Taxonomy (GTDB): domain Bacteria; phylum Chloroflexota; class Chloroflexia; order Chloroflexales; family Kallotenuaceae; genus JACDGP01. The sequence goes on along the minus strand of JACDGP010000028.1, from coordinate 23,702 downwards.
ACCGTAATGGACGCGACACTCGGGATGGTCGTAATGGTCGCGACGGGCGTCCCGGTAATCGTGAGGAACGACCGTCCGGTGGCGTGCGGCTGGCCGACAAAGCGCAGACGGTCGTTGAGCGACCTGAACAGTTTGCGGTCGCCACAACACAAAAGCAGGGCAAAATCTTTCCATTTGGAGTGAGTCGCAATCGGCTAGAAAAAGCGATCGAGCGGCTGCATATACCGGCCACCTTGGTGCGCGATATCGAAGATGCCAACATGGTCATGACGCTCAAGAATAATTATCGTACCAACTCTGCGCGCTTACAACGGGCCGAAGAAGATGGTGTGCCCGTCTACGTGCTGCGCTCAAATACCCAGATGCAGATGGAGCAGATGCTCGGCAATGTATTCAATCTAACGCCTGGTACCGAAGATATTAACGATCCAACGACGCTGGCATTATTGGAAACCGAGCAAGCCATCGAGCGCGTGGTGAATGGTGCTGCCGATGCCATCGAGTTACAACCACAAAGCTCCTATATTCGGCGCTTGCAACATCAGCTCGCAGAGCGCTACAATCTCACCTCAGAAAGTCGAGGCAAAGAGCCCAACCGGCGTGTGAAAATCTATCGATGAGTTTGTTTATTACATTCGAGGGACCCGAAGGGAGTGGGAAGTCAACCCAGGCACGCCGGCTCTACGAGCGGATTGCCGGGGCTGGCTATCCTGTGATTCTGACGCGTGAGCCGGGTGGCACACCCATCAGTGAAAATATTCGCCGCATCGTCCTCGATCTTGGCAATGGCGAAATGGATAGCACCACCGAAGTCTTACTCTTCTCGGCTGCACGGGCCCAGCTGGTAGCTGAGCGCATTCGTCCTTATCTCAAATTGGGAGGTATCGTCATCTGTGATCGTTTTGCCGACGCTACATACGCCTACCAGGGCTTTGGCTTAGGCCGGGATTTGGATGAGCTACGCGCCGTCACACAAATCGCAACCGGGGGATTAATGCCTGACATCACCATTTTGATCGATATTCCGGTGGAGATCGGTCTGAGCCGCAAGCGAGCCGTAGCCGAACGTACAGCCGTTTCCCCGCTCGGCCCGCGTACCCCCACCAGTGGCTCGCCGGAGTGGAATCGTTTGGATGCACGGGAAGCGGTATTTCATGAGCGTGTGCGGGGCGGCTACCAAGCTCTGGCCGCTGCCGAGCCCGGTCGTTGGTTGGTGCTTGACGGTCGTGAGTCCATGGATGCCATCGCAACCTCGATCTGGCAACAGATCCAGCGCCGCGTGCTGGCTATCACCCCCCTAAGTCGCTCATGAAGCTGATCATTCTCGTCATCCAACGCCAGGATGAGCAGGCGCTCGTGCGCGCGCTAACCGAACAGCGCTTTGGCTTGACGCGCATTAGTAGCCAAGGCGGCTTTCTACGCGAGGGCAATACCACTCTGCTGTTAGCCGTGGAAGATCACCAGGTGGATGAAGTTGTTAACGTGACACGGCGACACTGCCACACCCGCACCAAGTTCCTGGCACCGTTGCCCCCGGTTGCCGAATCGGGCGAGTTTTATCCCGTGACACCGATTGAAGTCCAGGTCGGTGGTGCAACCGTCTTCGTCCTCGACGGCTCACAGATGCGGCTTTAGTTGCGCTTGCTCCAGCAGCATCGTTGCGGGACGCCACGGGGCGTGGTATTATCGCGAACGTGAGGAACGAATGTTGCGCCTCAGTCGTCGGCGTTCGGTTCTTATAGCCTAAAGGAGTACGGCGGTTGAGCTCGACGATTACGGATCTTCTCAAACCAATTGGGATTGTGCTGGGCGGGTATTATCTGTTACTGCTAGTCGCTGCCGCGATTTGGACGTACCGCGATATTCGTGCCCGCACCCAGGACGTGATCGCCCAAGTACTATCGGTTACATTAGTGCTGGTGCTCCAACTACCGTTCGGCTTGCCTCTCTACCTTTTGATGCGCCCGAAACAAACACTGGCGGACAAATACGAACGTGCCCTGGAAGAAGAATACCTGCGCCGCGACATCGAAGACGAGCATGTTTGCCCGAACTGCCAGCGTGGCATTGAGGGCGACTTCGTCGTATGCCCCTATTGCATGGTTGAACTGCGCCGCCGGTGCGTCAACTGCGACCGTACGATCGACCTAACGTGGGGTGTTTGTCCGTATTGCGCGACGGTTCCGGGTGGTGTGCCACGTATACCCCTCCCCGCCACTGATAAGACCCGCGAACTCGCGCTCAACGACGCCTGATTGCCCTTCAAAGCACTAAGGCCCCGCCTTGTACAAAGGCGGGGCCTCCTTGTTTTACCGAGTTAATTGCCCACCTTCCACGTGTAACTTTTACTGGCGTTAACAGTCTATACAGTAACGGACGTGGAGCAAACGATGGAGCGAGGTATAGCAACAGGTGTTCGAGCCGAGCAGGTGGCCGCTCTTGATAGCTGGGAACAGCTCTATAACGCCTACCAGCCCGGCATAATGCGTTATTTGCTAGGGATGTGTTGTGAGCCGGCGCTTGCCGATGAGTTGACTCAGGAAGTATTCGTGCGGGCTGCTACGCATGCTTTGCTGTTTCGTGGTGAGAGTTCGTTGAGCACCTGGCTATTTCGTATCGCCCGCAACACCTATCTCTCATGGGTAGAGCGGCAGCACGACGTTCAGGTCACTACCAGCCAGTTTTTGGCTTTCCCCGACGAGCGCCGTGACGGTAATCCCGAAGCGCAAGTGCTGCTCAACGAGCAACGTGCTAGGGTCCACCAAGCCATTGCAATGCTGCCGGAACGCCAGCGCACGATGTTGTTGCTACGCGACTTGCAAGCTCTGTCGTACGCCGAAATCGCGCTCGTGTTAGACATGAGTTTGGCAGCTGTCAAAGTTAATCTCCATCGTGCTCGCCTCCGCTTTCGCGACGTTTACGCTATGATCGAAGGAACCGACGATGACTGATTACACGACCCAACGTATTCCCCGTGCCGAAATACCCGGCTGTGCCTTGGTTCAGGATCTGCTGCCCCTATATCTCGACGACGAGGTGACTCACGAAAGCCATGTGCTGATCGCCGAGCATCTCCTACGCTGTGAGCGTTGCAGTGGTTATCTGGCGGGCGCACGCTCCGTCCGAACGCAAATGCTGCGCGAACAGCAGGTGCTCAATGCCACTCGGGCTAGTGGACCAACGATTGCGCAGTTGCAACAGCCCGTCCACAATAGCTTGGGGCGCGTGCTGTGGCTGAGCGTGACTACGTTGTTATGGCTCCTGGGTCTGGTTTTGACCTGCGGTGGCTTTGCGAGTGGGCAGCAAGCGCCGACCCTACTCGGCTTATTGCTTTTTACGCTGGGATTTGGCGGTATGATGGCAACCAAGCAGGGCAACGGGATCACCGGCAAGATCATGCTCGTTTTCACAGCGCTCGGGGGTTTGCTGCTCGTGGTTGGTTCAATTGCCGATCCTCACATGATGGATCGCGCCGGTCCACTGCCAGTATTCTTTGGCTTAGTATTCTTGGCGATACCTCCATTAGTTACCGGTAGCATCTTCAGTCATGCACGATCAGGCCAGCCAGCTACACCATCAAAGGAGGGGGCTACGGGTGCCACTAGCGTCGTCGCAACTGTGGTTCTCACTATCTTCGGTGTGTTGATAGCTGCAATCCTGATGCTGGTTGGCCTCGTAGGGATGACGGGGGAGACCGGTAGCCTGCTCCCGCACGTCCTTGGCCCACTCTGCTTTATCGCCGGTGTCGCCGGTCTGCTTGAGATCAATCGGCGACGGAGCTGGGTGGCGGATTTAGCGGGCCGCGCGAAAATCCATCAGGTGCTTGGGTGGACGGCGATCGGTGCAGGCCTCTGGTCAACATTGCTGGTGCTGGGCATGCAAGGGTACCGCTCGCTCATCCTTGCGCTGATCGTCAGCCTGGGTCTGCTTCTAGGCGGGTGGGCATGGCTGCAGCAGAAATAAGGTACCGGCCCGTTCCGATCCTTATCCTTCCACACGTTCGCACCCAGCGTGGCGTTCAAGGTGCACCAGCAGGACGGCAATGTCGGCGGGGTTGATGCCGGCGAGACGTGCGGCTTGACCAAGGGTCGCAGGTTTCACACGTTGCAACACCTGGCGGGCTTCCGTGCGCAGACCAGGGATGGCGCTGATGTCGAAGCTGGCCGGAATGGAACGGGTCTCCATTTTGCGGACGCGGTCAGCAGCCTTTTGCTCTTTTTCAATATAGCCGCTATAGGTGACACCGATTTCGACCTGTTCGGCAATGTCGGGCGCGAGGGCTGGCAAGTCGAGCGCCGCCTGGAGCATCGAGTAGTCAACCTCGGGACGGGCCAGCAGCGTGGCAGCCGGGATCGGCTGCATGATTGGGCCGATCCCTTGCGCTTGCAAGCGGTGGTTGGTCTCATCCGAGGGCGTTAGGCGCAGACGCGCAAGCTGAGCCAGGGTTGCAGCCGTAGCCAGCTGCTTGCGCTCGACATGTGCAAGGCGCTCGGCATTGATGAGGCCCAGATCATAGGCCAGCGGCGACAAGCGCAAGTCGGCATTGTCTGAGCGCAGCAGGAGACGATGCTCGGCCCGCGACGTAAACATACGATAAGGCTCGTGAATCTCCTTGCAAACGAGGTCATCGATCAGCACGCCGATATAGGCTTGGTCACGACGCAGCATCACCGGGGAGTGCTGCCGTACCTGCCGAGCAGCATTGATGCCGGCCATCAGACCTTGCGCAGCAGCTTCTTCATAGCCAGTCGTGCCGTTAATCTGGCCTGCTAGAAAGAGTCCCGGCACACGCTTCGTTTCCAAGGTCGCCGTAATCTCGCCCGTGGCCACCGCGTCGTACTCGATGGCATAGCCCACACGCATGATTTCGGCCTTGCGTAGGGCCGGAATGGTGCGTAACATCGCCCACTGTACATCCTCGGGCAGCGAAGTATTACAGCCCTGAACATAAACCTCACTCGTCGTCCAACCTTCGGGCTCAAGAAAAAAGCCATGGCTCGACTTATCAGCAAAGCGCACGATTTTGTCTTCGATCGAGGGACAATAGCGCGGCCCAACACCCTCGATCACGCCCGAAAACAGCGGAGCGCGATGCAGGTTGTCGCGGATGATTTGATGAGTAGCAGGCGTAGAATGGACCAGATAGCAGGGCAACTGGCGCCGCCAGCCATCCAGTTGGGCATGGGGGTACGCGCGATTGGGCGCTTGCTCGAACCACGACACAGGGCGCACGCGGCTCCCCTCATCATAGCTATAGCTAAAATAGAGCGGCCGCGTGCTACCCGGCTGGAGCTGTGTCTCCGTGAAGTCAATCGAGGCAGCATTAATACGTGGTGGCGTACCGGTCTTCAGCCGATGCAGGGGGAAACCGAGCGTCGTTAAGTCCTCACCCAAGGCAATCGAGGCGCTCTCACCCGCACGTCCGGCCGACCATTGTGCATCACCGGTAATCGCACGACCACGCAAAAAGGTGCCGGTCGTTAGCACAAGCGTCTGGCCATAAAAATGCCAGCCAGTATGAGTTGTAAGCTGGAAACGAGCTGCCACTCCATCCGGCCGTTGTTGATCAAGCACCGTGATGCGTTCGATCATGGCCTGCTTGAGATCAAGGTTCGGTGTCCCTTCCAGGAGCTCTTTCATAACCTGAGCATATAAGCGCTTATCCGACTGCGCACGCAGCGCCTGAACGGCCGGACCCTTCGAGTCGTTGAGCATGCGGATCTGAATCAGCGTTGCATCGGTGACCTGTGCCATCACGCCGCCCAAGGCGTCGATCTCGCGAACGATATGGCCCTTAGCGGGACCACCGATCGACGGATTACAAGACATATGCGCAACCTTGTCCAGATCGATCGTCACCAGCAAGGTGCGGCAGCCCATGTGTGCCGCAGCGTGCGCTGCCTCGCAACCGGCATGCCCAGCGCCAACGACGATCACATCATAGATGGTAGGATTCTCTTCGAGCATTGTTTATCCACTCCAGGTTCGTATATGCAACGACGCGGCTGCGCTGCTGGAAGGTATTGTACCAAGTCGTAACGGTGGTTTGGACCACAACCGTATCAATGGGTTGAACTGTCCATGTCCGCGAGGAGTTTGAGGAGGAGCTGGCCGAAGCGCTCCTTAACGGCTTCACCTGCGGCCAATACTTCGGCATGGTTAGCAGGTGGGGCGTCGGGAGTAGCAATATTAGAGATCATCGAGATGCCCAGCACGCGCATCCCGGCATGCGCCGCAACGGTAACCTCGGAGGCCGTCGACATGCCCACGGCATCGGAACCCCAGCGTTGTAGCAGACGCAACTCCGCTCGCGTTTCAAATGATGGCCCGGCTAACTGAGTATAGACCCCTTCGCGAAGCGTGATTCCGACACTTGGTGCGATTGCTCGCAGCCGTTCACCTAGAGCGACATCATAGGCATTGGTCATCGCCGGAAAGCGCGGGCCCAGCCGCTCATCGTTGGCACCACGCAGGGGGTGGTAACCAGCCATACCAGGTATATTGATATGATCAGTAATCAGCATCAGATCACCGACCTGCCAATCGGCTCGTAGACCGCCAGCGGCGTTGGTAACGATTAACGTACCGGCTCCCAGCGCGCGCATCACGCGGACTGGAAAGGTGGTTTGGGCCGGAGTATAGCCCTCGTAAAAGTGAAAGCGCCCGCGCATGACAACGACCGGATGACCGGCGAGCAGACCCAATACCAACTCGCCACGGTGCCCATGTACGGTTGAGGTCGGGAAGTACGGGATCGCACTATACGGAATGACGGTCGCGTTTTCGATAGCATCGGCCAGCTCGCCCAGACCCGAGCCAAGGATTAAGCCGGTGGCGGGCTGCAGTGTGGAGCGGGCAGTGATAGCCTGACGGGCAGCTTCGATCTCTTCAAAGAGGTGCGTCATCAGCTAAATCCTGCTTAGAATGGCGCGCTTCTTGGCTTCAAACTCGGCATCGTTCAAAATGCCGCTTTGGTGGAGCGCGGCAAGCTGGCTGAGCATGGATTGGAGGTTGGGCGGCCCAGCATAGGCTTGGACCGGCGCTCGATCAAGGTAATGATCATAGCGCGCCCGCGCGTCAAGCATGGCTTTTTTGAACTGGAGCGGATGAGCAATATGATCGAAGCGGTTGATCCCTTCTTGGCTCGCGGTCAGAATTTCAATATTGCCGAAGCCGAAGATCCGCCCTAACAGCGTCTGGTCAAGCTCAACATCGTTGATTTTCTCGAGTGATGAGTCGAGCACGCTTTTGTTAAGCACACCATGCAGCTGAATAACACGTCGGTCGGTGACAATATACTGCTCGTAAGACCAACGCAGGTAGTCCATAAGTGCACTCAGTACCAAAAAAGTGCCGAGCAGCAACGCACCTAACGGAATGAGCGAGCCAGCGGAGGGAAAGGCCTGCGGTCCGATGACGGCCACAGCAATGAGGAGCAAGAGCAAGATGAGCTTGGTCAGCACGCGCGTAAACAACATAAACCAGTGATGGCGAGTTTCAAAAACGATCTCTTCACCCTGGCCCAATAGTCCATCAATATAGGACACGGTCAACTCCTCGTATGATTCAGCGTCGTACCGCCTGAAGAAAGGTAATAGATTTGAGATCACGTTCCAAAATTGGGCGAATCATGCGCCGCAGTATGTCTTCGATCTCCCCTTGAAGTGCCTCGGATAAGCGTAAAGTCGTCATATCGGCGAAGGGTTGGCGTTGCAGGAAGCGGAGGGCTTTAAAGGCGGCCAGCGAAATCGGCAGGGCGCCGGGCGATTGCAGAGCGCACTCCGGGCACAAGACACCAGCCGGGGGGAGCCATTGCTCGGCCTGCTCGGTGAGCTCGTTTTGGCAGCGGGTACAGTGAAAGAACGCAGGCTGATAGCCAACCAGGCCAAGCAGCCGCAGTTCATAAAAGCGGACGACCAGGCTGGGGCTAGCTGCGGTATCCAGCCCCGCCAGCGTTTGCACCAGGAGGTTGTAAAGCGGCCGATTTTCCTCCTCATCGCCGGTCACCTTATCAAGCAGATCAGAGACATAATAGGCATAGCTAATACGGCTCAGATCCTCGCGCAACGCGCGGTAGGGCATGATGGTTTGAGCCTGGGTGATGATATCGAGGTTGCGGCCGGTCGCGAGTAAGAGCTGCGAACGCGTAAAGAGTTCAAGATGACCCCCCATGCGACTGGTCGTTTTCCGAGCACCCTTCGCCACGACGCGCTGTTTACCACGTCCCGGTGTATAAAGCGTAATAAGCCGGTCAGCCTCGCCGAAATCTCTGCGACGCAGGACAATCGCTTCGGTTCGATAGATTCGTTCGTTCATTGTGTATCCGAGGCAGCACAGTCAGGCGAACAAGCTACGCCGACTCTACGCATGCAACCTGTATTGTACCTTAGCCAGCGCGACGACATGCCAATCCGTAAGGGCCATAGTGATGCTCCTGGATAGCTTATGGCTGGTCCGCACCTTTGATGCGCTTGCGCAACTCCTCGCCCGCCCAGTAGGCTGCCTCCGCATGCCGCGACGGAACGAGCTTGCGTAAGCGGAGTAGCATCGCCGCTGAGACTTCACAGGGCAAATCAAGCTCGTCACACACAGCCGCATAGGCATAGGCCGCGCTCACTAGCGCCTTGAGATCGTGCTCACTTAGTGGGGTAGTGCTGTGCGTTAGCGTCGCAGCGAGGCCGAAGCCGGCTGCTTTTAAACGTTCCGCCACGCCCGGCGCATCACCATCTGGGATACGCCAGAGATCGGGTCGTAGCTCTTCGACGACAGGCAACTTTATGGCTTTGGAGCGTCGTAGTTCGGCCAGCAAGACTGGATCGGCGCGCAACAGAGCCGCGCTTTCAAGCATGACCTGCCCGGCTTGGCTGCTCCACTCGCGGATGCTGTATTCAACGGCAGGCGGTAGTTTGGAGAGGCTGGCATCACGGAGAAACGTGAGGGCTTGTTCAGCCGTGATGCCATGCTCAGCAGCACGGAGCAGTGACTTGCGGGTCAATTTATAGATCGCGACCTCGCCGTCACGGACCCGCTCGCCGATGCGTCCAAGCTGGAAGCGGGCATAAGGACTGCTGTGGGGTGGACAGAGCACCTCAAAGGTGCTTTGCACGATGAGCGGTTCGGTTGGCAGGGGTGGTGGTGGTGGGGCAGCCGCTAACAGATGTGCCCCGAGCGGGGTCAGGCGGAGCAGCCGCGTTTGCGTCTCGGCAGCGACGCCCACATCCACTAGTGCTAGCCAATGCAAAACATAGGCTACATATTCGATCAGCAAACCCTCGACTGACGACCAGTGCCCTTCGCCGGCAAGCAGTTGCCCGCCGGAATCATACAGCAGCCAGGTATCAAAGCGTCCATCACGCCGCAAGAAGTAGGGGTCAACCGTGTAGACAGCAGCAACTACGTCCGGCAGCGCAATCCATGCACCCCCGGGGAGGGTTGCCAACAGGCGCAATAATGTCCGGCGGGCGGCAGGCAGTTGGAGGCCAAAGGGCGTTGAGCGCCAACGTAGGCCAGCCAGCAATGTTAGCTCATCCACCGAACTTGCAATCCAGCCTTCCAGCAGCAGACGGCTACGCTCAACCGAGGCGGCACGCAGCCACACGTCGCCCGAGGACGCGACATGGAGTTGACCATCAGCGGTGCGGCGTAGTAGACCGGCGGCCACGGCGGTCGCCCGCACAAAAGCGAGCCAGGGCCAGTCAGTCTCACGGCGCACGCCCCGCAGGTTAGGAGGTGGACTCATCTGCGCCGCGATCTGCAGCATACTTTTTTTGTTCAGGCTACCATCATCGAGCGTTTGGAGCGGTGCTTGATCGGTCAGGATCAAGAGCCGCTCGATCATCTGCTCAATAAGGGCAGCATCGCCATGGTCGATCTCCGGCGGCTCAGGCTGCGCGACGAGGTGCAACCGTCGATCAGGCGGCGGAACTATCGGCAAGAGCGCCTGAAGTTCGACCGGTACTTTGTAGATTTGACCGCGCTCATCATGATGGCGGATGATCAAGCCCAGCAGATATAAGCGCTCGGCGGGCGAAGGGGGAGCTGACAGGGCTTCAAGATAGCTACGGGCATTCGGGAAATTGGCCATGTCACGCACACGGCCATGCGTACGCTCCATGATCGCGACCGGCAAGGTGCCACCCGCCGCCAGAATGTCACGCAGGGCCGCTTGTTCAGGGCCACTTAACCGCTCCCATTGAGCCTGAACAACGACCGGATCGAGGATCGCTGCTGTCAAATCAGCGGCAGAGGTGTTGGGAGAAAACTTCCAGCCGCGTGCCAGGACGCGGAGATCGGCAGGCGATTGGAGCGCCAACCAGCGCGCCCATTCACCTTGTATTTTTGGATGCTTCACTGTCCCTTTATGATAGCGTTTGGCTCCGTAACGGTCAATAGCAAGGCGTTGTAGGAAGTCCGCAGGTGTTGCCTACTTACCGAATGGCCTTTGAATACTGATAGTTGCGTTTGTTGAGTTTCTATGTCAGAATTATCAACAATACAAGGCGAGGCGTTTATCGTATGAAAAGCTTTTTCAGTTTCCCCAATCCGGTTAACGAGGTCTCGGCACGTATCGTCGCAGGTGGTGTCGTCGTTATGGCCTTGCTCGTATTGACGTTGCACCAACCCTGGTTGATTGGGCTGATCGCGTATGGCTTTGTGGCCCGCACCTTAACTGGACCAACCTTGAGTCCACTTGGACAATTGGCTACCCGAGTGATTACACCACGATTAGGTGTTGCAGCGAAGTATGTGCCAGGACCACCAAAACGTTTTGCTCAAAGCTGTGGAGCCGTTCTTTCGCTCCTTGCACTCCTGCTGGCCTTTGGCTTTGGACTTTCTAGCATTGCCTACATCCTGATGGGCATCCTCGCAGTACTCGCCACGCTGGAGTCGGTCTTTGCCTTCTGCGTAGGCTGTAAGATCTTCGGCGCACTGATGGCGCTTGGCATCATCCCACAATCAGTGTGTGTGGAGTGCAGCAATATTTGGGCACGGTCCAGCAGTCAGCCGCATGGACCGGTAGGTGATTAGGCCTTACCCCGAGAGTAGGGATACCACCCTACACCTCATCGACAAACTGTCCGTCATCAGCGTCATGATAAGTCAGCTGCATCCGCCCATCGAGTGTCATTATGAGCAATCGCGGTGGAGCTGCTTTCGGAGGCTGTAGGCGCACTCGTCGCACAGAACTGGCAACGAACCAAGCCGTGAACTGGTTCCAGGCGCGAGCCATAGGTCTCAAGCGGGGCAGATCAACTCCAGCATCTCTATGTATCGCGAGTGCGGCAGCTACTCGCTGCTGGTGCGTTATATGGATTGGGCTATATACAATATAGGGATACATCATCCCTCCGTGATTCATCATCAGGATGAGAAATAGGCACAGAGGCGGCGTGCCTAGCCAGCAGTGTATCACCTGCAACCGCGCATGCAAGACTCAAGCTGCCTAAAGATAAGGCAGCAGATCTTATGCACTGTGCCCAAAAAAGCATGCCTGCTATCTTATGTCAGTTGCCCGCAGCGAGATGCCGGTTCAGCTAATACGAACAGACGAAAGTCCGATGCAGCCACAACCGGTAAACTCAAGTCTATGTATAATTGATCGGAAACAGTCTATAGCAAGTCGATACAACAGGTCTTTGGCATAGAGATGGATTAAGTGAATTGAGTAACGAGGAGACTTTGGAGCGGTTGTTGAGCTTGAATCAGGCACGAGCGTGATGGCATTTACGCTTCGTTCAGCACGTGCAGATGATCAAGCCGTGATCACTGCTCTCGTGCGCCGAGCACGCATCAACCCCAGAGGTCTCCAATGGCAGAACTTTCTCCTCGCTGAGGACGGTGGCAGCATTATCGGGGTGGGGCAAGTCAAACCACATGCCGATGGGGTACGTGAGCTCGCGTCGATTGCGGTGATTCCACAACGCCAGCATCAAGGCATCGCTAGCATGATCATTCGAGCTCTCTTGGCAAAGGAAACGGGACCCATCTATCTGATGTGTATCGACAATCTGGCCACCTTTTATATGCAATTCGGCTTCCATGTAATGGCGCCTACTGATCTCCCTCGTTCCCTGGCAAAAGAATATCGGCTTGGTAGCCGCATCCTTCGTATTTTCGGGCTTGTGGTACGCCAGCGACTGCGGTTGATGGTTATGGTACGGGAGGTAAGATAGTTCCCGAGCACCTGCATCCTTCAACTATCTAACTTCTACCGCAATCTAGGGCACGGGCTTCCGCCAGAGAATGCTGCTGACAATCAGCACGGCCGTTACTGTATGCATTCCTATCAAGGTGTATGCAATACCCCAATTGACCCCTGCGAAGCGCGGCAAGGGATTGATAATGGGGAGAACGGGGAGGCCGTAGGAGAAGATAAGCGTCGCAGTAGCAACGATAAGGAAGATGGCTCTAGGCCGTGATACAAACTTCGAGAGCAGGTAAAAGCATAGATAGCCGCCAACGGTTCCCCCCAGAGAACCAGCCAGTAGCGGCAGCCAAGTGAAGGAGGGGTAATCGGCGGGCGCATGGACCAGCGGGGTAGCAATCCTAGCAATAACCAGATTGATGATCGTTGTGCCTGCGCTTACCAAAATGACAACACTCCAAAGTGGTGGGTAAATTCCAGTTCGTCGAACCGATGTTGCATGCGTTGAGCGTGACATATGATCCTCCAAATATGGGTAGAGGTAGCTAGCAGAACTCCATCGTCAGGCCTAACTTCCTGAGGAATGGCCTACTGCATAGCTGACCGTAGCGGAGACTTCACTTTCTCGGCTTAGGCGTTCGAGTGCGCGCGTGCTCCAGATCAACTCCGCATCCATGAGACTCAAGAGATGATCTTGGGCCAATTGCATGGCCACAGGAGCATCGGCGCGGATCTCCTGGACCACGAGCGCTCGCCGCATGATGATAGCCTGACGTCGCTCTTCCAGGAGCTGTATTGCCTCGTCCACAGGGAGATAGGATAAGAAGACCATGCCAACTTCGACGCCCGTGTGGGCCAGTTCATAGGTACGCACGACATCGCGCAGCAGGTCGGTGAAGTGCTGCAGTCCTTGGTCAGTTAGAGTATAGATGAGACGCTCGCGCCGTGGACCACGCGCACCAGCTTCTAGCTTGACCTGGAGATAACCTGACTCGGTCAATCGCTCGATAAGATAATAGACATTGCCCTTTTTGAGATCGGTATACAACTCCCCATGCGCCGCAATGATTCGGTACAAATCATAGCCAGTCTTTGGACCGCTTTGGAGAAGTCCAAGTAACAGTAATTCTTTGTGCATGGCATACTCTCGTAATTGCGAAAGGATAGTATCTTGGTTCATAAGGTCTTAGGACAACGCAGCTGATCTCCGGTAAGACAATGCTCTCAGTTTGCATCGCAAGTCTGATAGTCAGTTCTAACTAAATCATACCATTGATGTATACGATAGTCAATACTGACTTTTACCGAATTATTGTACTACTTCACAAATAGCAGAGCTTGTCGAAAATGACGTTGCTTAAAACGTCCACTACCAAAGATAAAAGTTAGTCGGTCACGAGCGAGAGCTGTTTGTCCTCCGCCGTCGGCCCTTCGGAGATGATCTGGATCGGCAAGCCCAGTTCGGTGGTCAGGAGATCCAGTAAGGTGGTGACGTCGGGGACCGTTTCGAGCAGAGGACGGCAGCGCGCAAGGTTGTGGGTGAGTTGCTCCTGGTAGGATAACGAGCGCGGCAGTGGGGAGCGAACAAGGTGATCGATGGTGAAGGTGTCGTAGTCGTAGCGGCGACAGATCTGGAGCATGGGGAGCTCACGCAGACGATCAAGGCACGTTACTACCAACGCATCAAGGGGGCCGACGACAGCCAGGGCATAGCGCAGCATCACCAGGTCAAGCCAGCCGACCCGGAAGTCGCGTTGCCAGGGGCCGAAGCTGTTGCAAGCGTCGGGCAATGCGGCGGTGAGCATGGCATCTTCGGTCACGAGTGGTCCCGGCCCATGACGCGTGGCATAGCACCGGGTCAAGCCGAGGCGGGTTATTTCGCCGCGATAACCGCACTCTTCAAGCAGGCAGTCAGCATGAGCAAGGGTGGTGGTGCTCCAGGTGGTGTGCGGGTGGAAGCCATACCACTCGTCGAGGAGCACTCCTTGGGCACCCTCGAAGATGACCGTACCCGGCCATTGTAGAATGGTACGGAGATGCTCAGGCGCGACGATGTGGGCTCGTGTCGCAAAGTCGCGATAGGCATCGCCAAGCCATGCTAAGCCGTCGCCAGCGCGCAGCATATCGAGTTCAAGTGCGACCTGCTCAGTGTTGGGGAGGTGGGGCAGCAGAGACTGTACTTTCGTCAGGTTGATGGCCTGGAGAAAGCGTAGCTTGGTGGTGAGAACGGCGGGATTGGACAAGTCGCGGGCGAACAGCACCTGAGTGCCATACTGTAGGTGATCTGCCATCGTCTCACCAATGCCCATGCCACAGCTTCCGTGTCGCCCATCGCCCCGCGCCAGCTCCTGCAAGCGGTTTGCAGCCCGCTGGAAGGGGGTGATGACCAGGGCGCGCGCATCAATGGTGGTACGCGCGAAGGCATCCGCTATACCTAATATTTGGAGATGCTCTTCCTCAGCAACCATGGCTAAGGGGTCCAGCAGCATGAAACGGGAGAGATGAGTTGCGGACCCGGCCAGCGTGCCGCTGCCGAACTGGGAGAAGACATGCTCCTGCGGGCACGGACCTGCAGTCACCACGCGATGGGCCGCCTGAGGGCCGCCGTTGTAGCGCACCACGGTGTGGCTAGCGTAGGTACAGGCGAGAAAGTCGACGATTGCACCTTTGCCGGCATCGCCAAAGCCGAGATCGACGGTCAAGAAGGCCTGTCGCATGGTGAATGCTCCTATATTCGATCGCTACTTCCCGGCAGCAAACCCGCGATCATGCGTCCGAGTGCTCGGCGACCACCGATATAATGGGTAAGAGCGTTGGCAGCGGTCATGGCAGCCGACGTGGTGTAGCCGGCATGGACAAGATCGCCGGTAGCACTGCCGAGATCGGCGACGGCTCCTTCGCAGAGGCCGATCGCGAGTGCGATCGTTTCGCAGACGGCTGCCTCGTCATTCAACAACAAGACGCGCTCACCGAGGAGTTGTTTCCACCGTGCCTGGACATCCGCGCTCCGGCCATGGGCGGTGTTGGTTGGGATGATATGGAAGTACTCGTAGCGCGCCTGGACCTCGGCCACGATTCGCCTGATGGAAATGTCACCTTCGGCAGCAGCGCCGATATGCTCCCGAATATGCTGACGGCGCACAACGTCATAGGGCTTCTCATCGCCGATGGTGAAGAGGTACCCTTTATGACCACGGCGCTCATAGCAGTCGGTAGCGGTATGACGGGCCATGAAATACAGCGCTAGCTCATAGGTCTCATAGACTTGCCCGCCGCCACCACCCTCCAGGTACAGCTTGCCAAGATCATCATCCATCTCCAGACCAGACTCCCATTGGCCGATCTGAAGGGGCACAGCGTCACAGTAGGCATCCCCCACGGCACCAAACAACAACTGCGGATCGGCCACGTAGCCCTGCTCGGTCAGAAGCCGGAGCAGTGCCCCAAGCTTGGTCTGCAACACGCGCGGCACGGGTCCCATCGAGCCCGTGATATCAAAGATCACGGCGATAGCGACCGAGGCGGGATGCTCAAGGCTGTCGCGGCTCTCGCGCGTCACACTATAAGGGTCCATGGCCGGATGAACTTCGATGACACCAGTGGTCCGGACTTGTTGGTCATAGGTGAAGGCGGTCTGGTGTGTAGCGCGCCGATGGTTCTGCCGCGACTGGTAGGCTGCATCACTCCAATACGAATGTCCCATAGCCCTACTCCTTTCGTGTATGTTTCACACTTATTATAGTGTGGTATTTACACTAAGTCAAGAGGCAGATTGGGATGAGGTGGCCCAGCTGTATAACGGCGCCCTTTAAGCTACACCCTCCACACCAACTTTGATTTCCCAATAAGGAAGGTCGTACTTCTTAGCGACGGCGACAATCCGCTGTGGCTCAGGGTGGACGGCAAGGATAATGCCCGCCGCCTTGCCAGAAATCCCGCCTTTGCCAGAAATTTTCGCGCCACCACCGGCTTGTCTGATGTCCGCAATAATAGCTTGCGCAAACTGCGGTACTATGCCCAATTGCACTAGATGATCCCCACAGCCGTTTATGGCATGAATAAGTCCAGCCATATCATGACGCTTCAAGGCAATCAAGCCATCCTTCGTTAGCGTCTCGATCTGATCGAACAGCAACTGTGTTTCCGCCGGTCGTTCCTGATACTGTTCACGAACGAATGAAACAGCATCGCCGGTAGAGCCTGTGGGACGGCCAGTCGGAATTAACACACAGTTCCGCAACATACCCATATCAATATCTTCCAAAGGGCTGATGCATTTTAAGAATTCGGTTTCCCTCCGATACCAAATCATGCGCCCATAGACAGCGGCAGCAACATCGCCGCCACTCGGAAAGCCATGCTTCTTTTTTTCAACCTCGTGAATAATGGTGGTGAGCCGTGCTTTATCAGGCGTGGTTCCCAAAAACTTGCTGACGCACATGACCACGGAGGTCGCTACCGCAGCCGAAGATCCTAAACCGAGACCAAGTGGCACCTCCGAGTCGACAACCAACGAAAAGCCTTGCCGCGGTACCTCATCCAGATGTAGAAGCGCCTCACCTATCGCAATCGGAATGAGATCAGCCTCTCGCGGAGCGGCGGCCCTCAGGATTTTTGGGTCATTGGTCTGCTGGAATTGCTCCCACACAGCTCGTGATTGCTGGGTGAAACGGAGGATGTCGTCTAACGACGTTGCTTCATGAAACTGCAACTGCTTGGAAGTAATCTCTACCACCTGATCGGAGCGCGGAACCAGTGTCGTTCGACAGCGCAAATTGATGGCAGCCAGCCACGCCGGCTTGCCGTAGACTACGGCATGCTCGCCCATGATAATGATTTTGCCGGGCGCAGAGGCAGCATAGTTGCGCATGTTCGACTCCATCTAGAAGTACGTAACTCGTGAGTGTCGTACTATTCCCCAACAAACGAGAATCTATTCTTCTGGTGTTTGAAGGATCAGTTCAATCTGATCTTTAAGACGCGGGAGGTCGTGTTCGACCACTGCCCAAACAATCTCTGGATCGAGGCCAAAGTAATGATGAATCAGGATGTTGCGCATACCAATGGGCTGCGACCAGTGTTTGCACCAGCTCATCCTGCGTGAAGGCTTCGTATCCTTGCACGGCATACTTCTGGATTTGTTCGATGGCCTCGTGAATGTCCCGGAGTTGCAATATATCGTCGCGCTTGTCACGTAACACGTCATTGAGGTCCATAGGCGCGTACACCCAACTGCATAGGCAATTTTACAGATAAAATGATACCGTTAAGCGTGTCCTCAGGTCAAAGAAGGACCGACACAAATTGGTGAGTCCGCACGTCCACCAGTCCCATGTCCGTCAGGCCGGCTTCGGGAATAGAGGGGAGCGAGACAAAGGAGAGGGTCATAAACGGCGAGTTAAGTGATGAGCCAAGGGCACGAGCGGCAGCGTTGAGCTTGTCGAGATCGGCGTTGACGTCCACCGCAGGGTGGTCGCTCATGAGGCCAGCGACCGGGAGGGGGAGTTGTGCCAGCACCTGTCCACCCGCCACCGCCACAAAGCCGCCATGCATCTTGGCTAGGGTACGAGCGCAGGCAGCAAGATCGGCGTCGTTGGTACCTACCACGACGATGTTATGATGATCGTGTGCAACGGTGCTACCAATGGCACCGCGTTGCAGACCAAAGCCTTTGGCAAACGCTACCTTGATATTCCCATTCTTGCCGTGGCGCTCGACCACCGCGATCTTCAACACATCCTGCGTCAGATCGGGCCATAGCTCGCCATCCTGAACAGCGAGTTCGGCCTCACGGAAATAGTTGATGATCTGGTCTGGCACGATTTCGATGACACGGACACGGGCATGGCCGCCCGTCGCCAGGCAAGTATAGTCGGCGGCCTGATCACCGCGTAGGAGGTGGACAGTGTCCTTGAGCCAGGGAGCATAGTCCAGCGGTGCGACGTCGACCACCAAGTGGCCATTCTCTGCCACCAGTTGGCCACCGACATAAACCTGGGCCGGAATGATCGGGTCCAGTGAGTCGCTCAAGATAAAATCCGCCAAACGACCGGGCACTAGCGCCCCCAGGCGGTCATCGAGCCGGAAATGCTCGGCGGCGTTGAGCGTAGCCATCTGGATCGCCGCAATGGGATCGAGGCCGAGCCGAATCGCTTGATTGACGTTATAGTCGATATGGCCTTCGGCGGCGAGGTCACCCGAGAACTTATCGTCAACACAAAAAAGCATATGGCGAGTCGGCAGTTTTTCGCGAACGATGCCGCTGATTAAGTCGTGGAGATTGCGCTCGGAGGAGCCTTCGCGGATGATCACGGTCATGCCCAGCGCCAGTCGTTCCCGCACGTCGTCTAGCGTGACGCATTCATGATCGTCCGCCAACCGTCCGGTCGCATAGGCTTCCAGATCGCGTCCGGCTAAGCCAGCAGCGTGACCATTCGCGATTTTGCCGCGCGCATGCGCGTCAAGCACTTTCTCGAGATAGGGGGCCTGGTATTCCAGCACCTTAGAAGGATCGAGTTCACCTAGGCTAATCGTGTTCGGCCAGTCAAGGGCGCGCCGTACCTCGGCGGGGCCAAGCTCGCCCCCGGTCGTTTCCAGACCGGGAGCGGTCGGCACACGCGAGGAGACCTCGACAAAGATGCGGTAGGGGAGCTGGGGCACCGAGCGGAAAAACTCAGCCAAACCCTCGTAGCCTGCTACATTCGCCACCTCCATCGGGTCCACCAGCAGTGTCGTCGTCCCGGTAGGCACAATGACTTCGGCCAGGCGATCAGGCGTGAGCAATGCCGATTCGATGTGGATGTGAGCATCAATAAAGCTGGGGATGGCAAAGCGGCCGCCGGCATCAATGACCTGTTTAGCCGCGCGGGCCGCACCAGGTAGCACTGCGACAATCCGATCACCGGAGATACCTAGATCGGTCTCGACAACGCATTCACGGTACACATCGATCAGCCGGACATTACTTACCAACAGATCGAGTGGACGCTCGCCCAGGGCGGCGCGGATTTGGTCCTGCAACTCGGTAACCGTCGTCATCACAATCCTCGCGCGCCACGCACATAGGGTAGACCCAGGGCCGCCGGTGCGCCCAGCCGCTTACGGACGCTCTCGCGTGAACTGAGGACCAGGATCAGCACGGTAAAGGCGTAGGGCAGCATCTGGAGGAAAAAGCTCAAATTCGTATGGAAGTGGAAGGGATTAGACAAGCCAAACAACGTCGTTGGCCCCTGGATATCAAGAACAAAGCGGCGCAGGGTCCCGAAGGCATAGGCACCAAAGGCGGCCCGCAAGGGGTTCCACTGCGCGAAGATTACCAGAGCCACCGCAATCCAGCCCTGTCCACCGGTCGTTAACTCACTGAACCAGCCGGGCGAGACGGCCAAACTAATCGTCGCTCCGGCCAAGCCGGCCAGTAGCCCACCGACGAAGACGTAGAAGTAGCGCAGGCCATAGATATTGACGCCTAGCGCATCGGCAGCGGCTGGATACTCGCCAGCAGCGCGCAGATGGAGGCCAGCGCGAGTATGGTAGATCAGATACCAAGTGAGCGGGATGAGGAGATAGCCCAGGTAAACCAGTACGCTCTGAGTGTCGAAGAAGATCGGGCCAAGGATCGGGATTGACGACAGCAACGGGATCGAGAAGACCGGCAGCTGGGCAACACCACCGGCTTTACTCAGTCCCTCACCCAGGACCAGGCTCAAGCCGGTGCCGACAAAGGTAAGGGCCAGCCCGCTAACGACTTGATCAGATTGGAGGTGGATTACGAGCACCGCATGGAGTTGGCTGAGCAGCCCCGCTACCAGCATACCGATCAAAATGCCAAGCCAGGGGTTGCCGGTACGGGCGGCGATGCTAAACGCGCTCATGGCACCCATCAACATCATGCCTTCGACACCTAGATTAAGCACACCTGCGCGCTCGGCAAAGATCTCGCCGAGGGTCGCGAACAAGAGCACCGTACCGGTCGCAACACCGGCTTGCAAGATAAGCAAGGGATGCATATGGCTTCCTTTACGCGCTCGGGCTCACTGGCCGGCGAATGCGCAGGCGATAGCGCAGCAGGAAATCGCTGGCGATGAGGCAGACCAGCACGATCCCCTGGATCAGACGGGGAATGCCACCCGGCTGGATCTCGCGTCCCGCCAGGATGAGCGCCCCGAATAAGATCGAGACTAGGATGATCGCAAAAGGATTGAGCTTGGCCAACCACGCCACGATGATGCCTGTGAAGCCATAGCCAGGTGAGATTTCACCCTGTAGACGATGGACGACGCCGCTGATCTCCGACATCCCGGCGAGGCCAGCCAGCGCGCCCGAAAACATCAATACCAGCACCGTATAACGCCGGATCGGTACGCCAGCATACTCTGCAGCGCGCGGATTATCGCCAAGCAACCGGATCTCGTAGCCCCAGCGACTGCGCTGCAGGATCAGCCAGACGATGACTGCGGCGACCAAGGCGAACAAAAGCCCAAGGTGCGTGGTCAAACCGGCCCAAGCGGGGACGAGGCCAGAGGCGTCGGTGAGACGGGGGAGCCAGGCATGGCGCGAAAAGACGCGGCTCATCTGAAAACCGCCTTCGCTCCATACGCCGAAGATAAAGAAGTCGTTCCAAGCGATGGCAATATAGTTAAGCATCAGGGTCGAGATAATCTCGTTGACGTTGAAGTAGGCCTTCAGGACGCCGGGAATGAAGCCCCACAACCCTCCCGCAAGCATACCAGCAAGCATCATCGCCGGAATCACAATCCAGCCAGAGGTAGTAGCTGGCAGGAGCGGCGTTAGAACAACCGCGCTCGCGCCCCAGGCACCGAGGAAAAACTGGCCTTCCGCACCAATATTCCACAGCCGCATGCGGAAGGCTAGCGCGCATGCTAGACCGACAAGCATGAGTGGAATAGCCTTGACCATGGTGTCCGAGAAGACGCCGAGATCACCGAACGACGAGCGGGCAATCTGAGCATAAGCCGCAAGTGGATCGCCACCGGCCACAGCCAGGATAAGCGCGCCAATGACCAGCGCGACAACAACGGCCCCGGCCGATGTAGCCGCCTGTAACCAGGCCGAGGTATGGTCACGCGGCTCGAAGCTCCAAGCAAGGAGAGCTTGTCGCCGAGACACACGATCCGTTTTCGTTATCATGCCGTTACCGTCCCTGTCATCAGTAACCCGATCCGCTCGATATCCACGTCGTCCACTTCCCCCGAGATGGAGCCTTCGTAGATGACACAGATGCGGTCACTCAACGCCAGAAGCTCTTCCAACTCCTCGGAGATCAAGAGGATGGCAACGCCAGCCGCACGCTGCTCGAGCAGCAGGCGATGTACGGTCTCTATCGCACCGACATCAAGCCCCTGCGTGGGCTGCATAGCGACCATAGCGACCGGTTGTGCCGAGATCTCGCGGGCCAGAATGAGGCGCTGGAGGTTGCCACCTGAGAGTAGTCGAGCGTGTGTTTCAAGCGACGGCGTGCTAATCGCATAGCTGTCTTTGAGTGCGCCGGCCCAATCAGCCGCAGCACCGGCATCGATACGCCAGCCTCGCCCAATCGGTGGACGGCGGTACTGCTTCATAATCAGATTATCGGTGATGCTTAGACCGGGCGCACTGCCGACATGCGTCCGGTCTTCAGGAACATAGGAGAGGCCGCGACGGATCGCGATGTCGGCGGGCTGATTACTGATGATCCTATCACCCAGCCGTACCTGGCCGCGCGTACAGCGCCGCAGACCGGTGATGACCTCAGCTAACTCGCGCTGACCATTACCTGCGACACCCGCCAATCCAACGATCTCACCCGCGCGGACCTGCAGGGAGATCCCACGAAGTGCGGGCAGGCCACGATCATTCTCGGCCGCGACATTCTCGACCGACAGGCTGACCGCACCGACCTGGACGGACGGTTTATCGCGGTGGAACAGCACCTCACGGCCGACCATCAGGCGGGCTAACTCAGCCGGATTGGTTTGGGCCGTTTGCACATCACCAGCTGTGACCCGTCCACGCCGGAGTACCGTCACACGGTTGGAGATCGCCATGACCTCCTGCAACTTGTGGCTGATAAAGATGATTGATTTGCCTTCAGCCGCCATCGAACGCAGCGTCCCGAACAGGCTCTCGATCTCATGGGGTGCCAGCACTGCCGTCGGCTCATCCATGATCAACACGTCGGCACCACGGTACAGCATCTTGAGAATCTCGACACGTTGCTGCTCGCCAACCGAAAGCTGCCAGACCGGCGCGTGCGGATCAACCTGCAAGCCAAAACGCGTACTTAGCTCGGCAACCTTGCGCTCGTACTGGGCCAACTGCAGGCGGAAACGAGGCTGATCCAGACCGATCAGGATATTCTCCGTCACGGTCTGGGAAGGAACGAGCATGAAGTGCTGATGGATCATGCCGATCCCGGCCGCGATCGCCTGACGTGGCGAAGCGAGCGAGAGGGGCTGGCCGTTAACTACAATGGTCCCACGATCTGGGCGATACAGGCCGGCCAGCATGTTCATCAAGGTACTCTTGCCAGCACCATTCTCACCCAGGAGCGCATGAAGCTCGCCACGGCGGAGATCAAAATCCACGTTGTCATTCGCCAGGACGCCAGGGAAACGCTTAACGATCCCATGCATAGCGACCACGTTAACGACCTCGCTCATCGTACCCTCCTAGCCGCTGATAGGGAACGCTGCCATCACCAACTTATTGGAGCGGCGGTACTTGAGCGTTGACACCGGCAGCCCACCAGTGCATACAGTACTTGCAGCCGGTTTTCGGGTCAAATTGATCTAGGTCAGCCTGGGTCAATTTAGAACCGGCCGGCACAATTTCTTTGCCCGTGTTATCCGTGATCGGGCCGGAGAAGACGTCAAAGCGGTTGAGCTTACCGGCCAGCATTTTAGTCAGGGTGTCACGGACCATTTGGATCGTTTCTGGCGACAAGTCGGCCTCACCCTTCGTTAGCTGCTGGCCTTCCATGAAGCCGTATAAGCCGAGCGCACCACTATCGGCGTCGAAGTAATCAGAGCCGACCTTGTAGCTGCCATCAATGATGCCCTTAGCCAGCTTCGTATACACGGGACCCCAGTTCCAGTAGAAGGTGGTCAAGCATTGTGCCACTTTGCAGCCGCCTACCCAATCGTAGGTAATACCCCACTTGTTGCCCTTGGACTGGGCCACATCGGCTGGCGCTGGCGTGTCGGCACCGGTAAAAACGACATCGGCACCGGCGTCGAAGAGCGAGGCTGCGCCTTCCTTTTCTTTAACCGGATCATGCCAGGTGTTAATACCGCGGACGTCAAGAGTACAATCGGCGCAGGTCTTGCGCATCCCAAGTGCAAAAGCATTGCCGAGCCGCAGTTCTTCAGGGATGGGGAAGGTGTCCATGTAGCCCAGCTTGGTCTGTCCATCCTTCTTGGCACGCGCGCCGGCCAGCATGCCACCCAGATACTTTATATCCTCCATGGCCCCGAACAGGTTGCCGAAATTGGTGTTGTTGGTCTTATAGCCGGTGAGATGGATGTATGTGATCTTCGGAAAGTCAGCCGAGACCGTCTCC
>JACDGP010000027.1 GCA_013821605.1 Herpetosiphonaceae bacterium | reverse complement strand
GCAGGTAATACAGAAAGGCTTGTGTACCGCCTGGGCTGAATGCGACCAGACCAACGAGTATAAAGCCAGCATGGGCAACCGAAGAGTACGCGAGCATCCGTTTGATATTGCTTTGGGCCACAGCCGCTAGGTTTCCAACGATCATGGTGAGCGCTGCCAGAATGGAGAGGGCTAGCTGCACTTGCGGCACGAGGGTCGGCGGGAGCGCGATCTGTACTACGCGGAGCAAGGCGGCGAAGCCTGCTACCTTGGTTGCGGCGGACATATAGGCGGTAACCGGTGTTGGTGAACCTTCGTACACATCTGGCGTCCACATATGAAATGGAACAATCGAGATCTTGTAGCTGAAGCCGATCAGGATCATCGCTGCTCCAACCAACGTCAGGGGATTACTTGCCAACCCTGAAGTGTTAGTCAGTGCCCGTGCGATTCCCGGCAGACTCACAGTTCCCGTTGCCCCATACAATAAAGCGATGCCATAGATCAAAAAGCCTGCCGCAAACGAACCATACAGCAGGTATTTCATGGCCGCTTCTTCAGAGCGAATGTGGGGATACGCAAAACCGGCCAGCACGTAGAGGCCGATCGAGAGCCATTCTAATGCCAGGAACAGCACGATCAAATTGTTGCCTTGTGCCATCAACAACATCGCTGACGTTGTAAATAGCATCAATGGGTAATACTCACCGCGCTCAATGCCTAAACGCTGCAGATGGTCGATCGAGAAGAAGATCGTGATTCCTGTCGCCAACAACAAAATCCACTGCAGCACGATTGCCGTATCATCCAGCACGACCATATCCGAGAAGGCACTAAGTGCCTGACCACCAAAATATGGCACGAGCACAGCTGCCGCTACAACCAGCCCCGCTACGCTTAGGTAAGCAATCGTGCGCTTGTTGTCGACAAACAAATCAATGACCATCACGACCGTTGCCCACACGATCAGAACCAGTGGCGCGCCAATCGCCGCCCAGTTGAGCGCCGGAATTTGCATCGCATTCATGGATGTTGCCTCGCTTGTGCTATCGAGTGGCGACGAGCTTACTACCCGGCCCGACGAGCGCCTCGATCGACGGGTCCATTGTTCGGAAAACTGGCGACGCATACAGCCCGATGCCTATGATCAGCACGATCAACGGGATCAGGATTGCAAGTTC
Organism: Herpetosiphonaceae bacterium; assembly: GCA_013821605.1. GTDB lineage: Bacteria > Chloroflexota > Chloroflexia > Chloroflexales > Kallotenuaceae > JACDGP01. The sequence continues at coordinate 49,609 of JACDGP010000027.1, read as the reverse complement.
GGTGCGATTAAGATCGCGCATCGCCGCCGTATTTTGGTTAACGTCACCCATCATCACCTTGCGGAACATCCACAGCAGGTAGACTGCCGCTAAGATCACACCGGTCAGCCCGAAGGCTGCAAACGGCCAACCCAAAATCGCTGACTTCATCGTGCCGAACATGATCGTCGCTTCACCCGCAAAGCCATTGAGCCCCGGCAACCCCAGCGATGACAAGATGATCAGGAGCGACAAAAAGCTATACACCGGCATCACCTTCCATAAGCCACCAAAGGCGTCGATGTCACGCGTATGCCGCCGCTCGTAAATAAAGCCGACGATCAAGAACAGTGCGCCGGTGGATAAGCCATGGTTGACCATCTGCAGAATGGCGCCGTGAACACCTTCCGGCGTGAGCGCAAAGATGCCCAGCACCACGAAGCCCATGTGACTCACCGACGAGTAGGCAACGAGCTTCTTGATATCCTTTTGCGGGAATGCCACCAGCGCACCGTAGATAATCCCGATCACCGCCAGCACCCCGATCGCCGGGGCGAAAAAGCGTGCTGCCTCAGGGAACAGCGGTAGGTTAAAGCGCAGGAACCCGTAAGCGCCCAGCTTTAACATGACGCCCGCCAGGATGACCGAGCCCGCCGTCGGTGCCTCGGTATGCGCATCCGGTAGCCACGAATGGAACGGCCACATCGGCACCTTGATCGCGAAGGCTGCAAAGAAGGCCACGAACAGCCAGCGTAACGTCGTCTGCGACAATCCCAGGCCATTCGTCTGGATCGCTTTCGTCACTGCCTGCAGGTCGAAGTTAACTTGACCATTGGTACTGCGTCCATAAACGACGCCTAGTACAATGATCGCCAGCAGCATGAAGACCGAGCCGGTGAAGGTATACAAAAAGAATTTGACCGTCGCATAGATGCGCCGCTGCCCACCCCAGATCCCGATCAAGAAATACATCGGTACGAGGGTGAATTCCCAAAAGATATAAAACAAGAACAAATCTTGGGCCAGGAAGACGCCTAACATCCCGGTTTCCAGCATCAGCATAAAGGCTTCAAACGCCCGTACCCGCGTGCTGATCGACTCGAAGGTCGATAGAATAGTGAGCGGCGTCAAAAAGGTCGTCAACATCACCAGCCAAAGTGAAATGCCGTCGATGCCCAAGCGGTAGTTAATGCCGAAGCTTGGAATCCAGGCCATGTTCTCTGTCAGCTGTAGGCCTGCTATCCGTGAATTGAAAAGGCCAAAGCCGGGGATGAGCAGCAGGGACACCACAAAAACTGCGAGGCTCGCTACCAAGGCGACTACTTTGACTGTTCGGGCTGACAGTGGCAAAAGCATCAAGAGTGCGCCGACCACCGGCAGCCAAAGGATCAGCGACAAGAGTGGAAAAGAGGTCATAGTTGATCCTAACGTAGGGCCGCGAAGCCGAAATAGCCGATGACTGCGACCGCGCCCACCAAAAAGACCATGGTATAGTTACGGAGATAGCCGGACTCTCCGCGTCCCACCTCCCTGCCGCTTAGTCCAACCAGCCGCGCTGCTCCGTTGACCAGTCCATCAATGCCAAGCGGGTCAAAGATGCGCGACAAGAAGCCGGCTGTGGCACGGAAGCCGCGTATAAAGAATTGCACATACTCATCCGAGCCGAAGGCCGTTTCAAATGCCTCAAACGCCGGGATAAAGCGTGAGATCGGATCGCGGAACTTCGCTTTCCAGGTACGATGCGCATATGTTTGCCAGCCTAAATAGCCCATGCCCAGTGCAATCACCAGAGTTAAGACTGCGAGCAGGGGACTGAACGGCACAGCATCACTGCCTACAAAGACCGGCTCGAAAAACCGCCCCAGCCCTTCGCCAACGCCTGGTACAAAGGTTGGCAAGTTGATGAGGCCGCCGATCAGCGCGCCAATCGCAAGGATGACTAGTGGCAGCGTCATAATTGGCTCACTCTCATGCGGATGGTAGGTGGTGTCGCGCTGTGAGCCATGAAAGACCAGCGCGATCTGGCGCGCCATATAAAAGGCGGTCAACCCGGCGCTCGCGATCAGGATGACGCCGATGATTGGATGTGAGCCGGTCTGCGGATAATTGTGGAAGGCAGCTCCAACAATATCATCCTTGGACCAGAAGCCTGCGAATGGGAAGATGCCGGACAGTGCTAGCGCACCGAAGACATACGTCCAATAGGTCCGGGGCATTGCTCGCTTAAAGCCACCCATCCGCCGCATATCCTGGACGTCATGTGCTCCGTGGATCACCGCGCCCGCAGCTAGGAACAAGAGTGCCTTGAAGATACCGTGTGTCAGCAGGTGGAACATCGCGGCGGTATAGGCTCCTAGACCGGCTGCGGCTACCATAAAGCCCAGCTGTGACACCGTCGAATAGGCGAGCACCTTTTTGATATCATATTGACCGATCGCCGCTGAGGCCGCCACAAAAGCGGTCAGTGCCCCGATCGTCGCCACGAAGTTACTGGTCGCCGGCGATAGGGCAAAGATCGCATGGTTGCGGGCGATCAGATAGATGCCCGATGTAACCATTGTTGCAGCGTGAATCAGCGCCGATGCGGGCGTTGGACCGGCCATAGCGTCCGGCAGCCATACAAACAGTGGAATCTGTGCCGACTTACCCGCAACCCCAATAAACATCAAGAAGCAGATGGCCGTTGCCAGGCCGATCGGTCCACCTGCGAAATTAATTGCCTGGCCGCCCAGCACCTGTGCCGCTCGTGGAAAGACTGCCCCGAAGTTCAAGGTGCCGAAGTGCTTATAGATCGCCAAGATGGCCAGCATCAGGCCAAAGTCACCGATGCGGTTCATGATGAACGCTTTGAGCGAGGCATCCTGCGACACTTTACGCTCGAAGCTGGCGCTGATCAACAAGAACGAGCACAAGCCCACACCTTCCCAACCAAGGAACAACACCAGGTAGTTGTTGGCCAGCACCAGGATCAGCATGGCCGTCACGAACAGGTTCAAGTACACAAAATAGCGCACCGGACGGGCATCGTGTGCCATATAGCCAATTGAGTAGATATGAATTAGAGTACCGACGCCGGTGATCAACAACAGCATCACCATCGACAGTGGGTCGAGCAAAAAGCCGAAGGGCACGCGCAGCGGACCGGCTTCGATCCAGTTGTACAGGGTGAAGTCCACCACTCGTTTTTCCGGCGCGAGGCCGAGTAACTGCACCAGGATGACGAGTGTAACGACGAAGGCTGCTACCATCACGCCACTGGCGATCAAGCCGGCGGTGCGTCCCTGCCGGATAAAGAAGGTGTTTACGACTACGCCCAGCAGAGGTAGCACGACCAACACGGTCAGGAGGGTATATAACACGTCCATCTGTATCTTAACCCTTCATTGTGCTGATATCGTCAACGTTGATAGTGCGCTTGGTACGAAAGATGCCCACCAACAAAGCGAGCCCGACCGCCACCTCGGCAGCCGCTACCGTAATCACAAAGAATGTCAGAATTTGACCTTCAATATCGTTACGCGCCTGGGCAAAGGCAACCAGCGCTAGATTAGCCGAATTCAGCATCAACTCGATCGACATAAACATGATCATCACGTTACGCCGCGTTAGGACGCCGATCACACCGGTCGTGAACAAGAGCGCGCTCAAAAGAACATAATAATTGATGGGCACCATCAGCTTGCTCCTTCTTTCTCGCGGCTTTTTATCGTCAGCACCACAGCTCCGAGCAGCGCTACCAGCAACAAGATCGATGTCATTTCAAATGGCAGCAAATACTTGGTAAATAACAGCTCGGCGATGCCTCCCGTTGCCCCCGGATCGGTCGGGAATGCGGTGCCATTTCCCGGCGTGGGAATGATATTGCCCGAGCGGAAAAACACCAGGCCCCCCTCGGCCAACAACAAAAGCCCAAGCACGATCGCCACTGGCTGCTGCCATCTGATGGGGTCGTTGCCTTCGCCTTGCTCTGCTCCCAGCAACATAATCACGAACAGAAAAAGCACCATGATCGCACCGGCATATACCGTGATCTGGATCATGGCCAGGAAGGGTGCATGGAGCAAGAGATACAGGATCGCGACGGCCGAGAAGTTGAGCACGAGGAACAAGGCACTGTGCACCGCATTCTTGCTCAGAATCATCGCGATCGCACATGCGACCGAAACCAAGGCGGTGATGAGAAAGACCACCAGTTCCATGCGAAACCTCAGCTACCTTTCAAACAAAAGAGACTTCGTCCTACGGTCATGGCCCAGTCCGAAGTCTCCGTATTCTAACCGAAGATTACAAATCGATTTGCGCTGGTGGGTTCGGTGGACGGTTCAGATTAAGCAAAAGCGGTGATGGCTCCCCGTGCCCTTTGTCCGGCGCGACCAATAACATCTCTTTAGTGTAGACCGCCGACTTGCGATCATAGAACGACAACTCATAATCGTGCTCCAGCACGATCGCATTGGTTGGACAGGCATCTTCACAATAGCCGCAAAAGATACAACGGATCATGTTGATCTCATATTTTTCGGCATAACGTTCACCTACGCCGACTGGATGCAGTGGATCGTTTTCAGCCGGCTGCACGTAGATTGCATCCGCCGGACAAGCTGCCGCACACAGCGAGCAACCAATGCACCGCTCCAGACCGCTTTCAAAGCGCTTAAGCTCGTGTCGTCCCCGAAAGCGCTCACGGACCGGCCGCTTCACTTCGGGGTACGAGACCGTTACCGGCTTCTTAAACAGGTACTTAGCCGTGGTCCCCAAACCTTTAATAAAATCAAACATGCTAGCTTACTTCCTCCAAAAACCACCTGTCACGTCCAACGCGTGCCATCCCTAGGAAAACAGTCGCGACAGGAATGGAACGCTGGGCCCGATCAAGACTGCGCCAATCGCCGTCACTGCAACGGTAGCTAAAGATATTGGCAGCAACCGCTTCCACCCCAGGTCCATGAGTTGGTCGTACTTCATACGCGGGATCGTGGCCCGTACTAGCACCGAGAAGGCCAGGAAAATGATCAATTTGATCAAGAAGTAGCCCAGTGACGCTAGTGCAGCCAGATTGAACAGCAAGCCGCTGTTTTGCTGGATCGCAGCGGCATAAAGTCGTTCAACACCGGGGCCATGCCAGCCACCAAAGAACAATGTTACACCGATTGCACTGACGGCAATCAGCTTGATATACTCGGCCATGAAAAAGAGCGCGAACTTCATCGACGAATACTCGGTGTTATAGCCGCCGACTAGCTCTTGTTCGGCTTCGACCAAGTCGAAGGGTGCGCGCACGACTTCAGCTGACGAGGCCAGCCAAAAAACGCCAAAAGCGATAAAGCCAACCGGCTTCAACACGTTCCAAAGTGGTCCCTGGTTCTCAACGATCTTCTCTAGATTTAGTGATGAGGCCAGCATCACCGGTACCATCACCGAGAGCCCCAGCGCCAGTTCATACGAGATGAGTTGTGCCGACGAGCGAATGCCGCCCAACATCGAGTACTTGTTGGCTGATGACCAGCCGCCTAGCGTGATGCCATATACGCCGATCGATGTAACGGCCAGCAAAAACAGTACGCCGACCGAGATGCCGGGTGCCAGCTGTAACGGTGTCCCGGCTGCCTGAAGGCCCGGCCCAATGGTTTGAGGCGTACCTTGGCCCAGCAAGCGGAATGGACCACCGACTGGGATGACCGCAAACAGCAGAATGGCTGGGATCATCGCGAGCGCCGGGGCAATGGTATAAACGACCTTATCCGCCTCGGTTGGTGTAATGTCTTCCTTAAAGAACAGCTTGACGGCATCTGCCAGTGGTTGAAAGGCACCGCCTGGACCGGCCCGATTTGGACCGATACGATGTTGCAGCCGGGCTAGCAATCGCCGCTCGAACAGCGTCAGATACGCGAAGCCCGTCGTCGCGATCAAAAAGACCGCTAAGGATTGAACCAGCAGAATTAACACTCTCAGCATCAGGCCACCTTTTCGATGCGTACTGGTGTAACGACCCCGGTTTGCACGGCCGCCAGTGGGATAGTTTCGAGATCCGGTACCAGCGCAATCCCAACTCCTACTTCGCGATCAACTCGCGCGAAGAGCTCTAATTGACCAGCCTGTGAGGTTAAGCGTACCTTGTCTCCTGACTCAACCCCTAGTCGCTGTGCATCAGGTTGGGACAACCCCACATAGGGTTGCGCGACCCAGAAGCGCAGCAACTCCGAGGGCTGCATCAAGGTCCCATCGTCGTATAGACGTGCTGCTGCTACCAGCGTAAACTGCTGCCCATCGGCTACCACCGGCGTGGGCTTGGAGAAGACGAGGTCAAATGCTAGGCGTGACTGCTCCGCCAGTGCGGGCCATTGTGCGCCAACGCCCTCTGTATTGGCATACGAGGTACCGTCATAGAAGATGGCATCATGCGTCGCCTGGCGGCCCCATACGCCACCGGCCTGACCACGCAAGGCACTGTAGCTCAGTCCAGCATAAATACCCACGTTTTGAATAATTTCGGCATGGACGTCGTCGCTCGAACGATAGACCCATGGACGAGGGCCCGGCGCGGCTTGTGTAACCACCTTGGCCTGCCCTTTGGCGGCAGGCTTCGCGCTGGCCTTGCCCACCTGGGTCATCTGTTCCTGCGGCAGGAGCTTGGCCAGTTCGCGACCCAACGTTGCGAAGATTTGCCAGTCCGGGCGGCTTTCGCCCACGGCATCACGTGCCTGGCGGAAACGCTGTACTCGTCGCTCAGAATTCGTATACGTACCATCACGCTCGGCAAAGGAGGCTGCCGGTAGCACAAAGTGCGCCTGTTCGGCGCTTGCTGTCATAAACAACTCTTGGACGATCAGCAGATCCAGCTTGCCGAGCGCCGCCGCAGCCTGCGGATACGCCGCCGCCGGATCACTGCCGACCAGATACAAGGCCCTAAGCTTGCCGCTCACCGCCCCAGCGATCATCTCACGTGCCGTCATGCCTGCTTGTGGCAGCGGTGTGTAGCCTGGGCCTTTATCAGGCCGTACGCCCATATCCAGTGCACCACGGCTGTTGTTATAGCGCAGAAGTGGCAGCGCACCGTTGTTGGCCTTGCCGACATGCCCCGTGACGAGCAGCAGGTTCCCAATCGCCTGGAGCAAGGGCGTGCCGGCGGCGATTGCCTCACGCCCGTACATTACGATCAAATTTTCGGCTCCAGCAACCGATGTCGCGACCCCCCGGATCGTTTCTTCGCTTACGCCGATTTGCTGTGCAACAGCGCCCACATTGTAGGGTTCCAGCGCCTGCCGCAGCATCCCTAAGTTCTTAACTCGCTCACCACTAAAGGTTTTGTTTTCGGCCCCCGCCTCTAATAGCGCCGACAAGACCCCAAACATAAACAGTGCTTCGAAGCCATAGCGGAAGCGAGCCGTGTGCGTCGCCGAGGCATCGAGCTTGGTAGCTCGTCCATTGGCAACGATCAATTCCCCGCCCCGCCGCTTGATGCCCCTTAAGCGCAGTACATACACCGGTGCTTCTTCCTCGGGATCCGCGCCCAGGACCAGCACACTCGTGCCCTTGCCAAGCTTGCTCAAATCGCTGCCACTGCCTAAGCCAAATGCATACGCTAAGTCGTCGTGCTCGGCCTCCTCGGGCGCTCCGGTGCGGCAGTCGAGATTGGACGACTTAAGCAAATCGCGGAACAGCTTCTGGAACAGATATAAATCCTCGTTCGCCAGCCGTCCCGAGGCAATACCGCCGACGACGGTGCCCGGATAGCCTCGGTTAATTCCCGCCAGCCGTTGGGCGATCTCTTCGAGTGCTGCAGCCCAGGTTGTTTCGACCAGTACGCCGTTGCGGCGCACCAGTGGCTTGGTCAGTCGCTTGGGACTATCGACAAAGTGATAACCATAGCGGCCCCGGTCGCACAGCCAGATTTCGTTGACCCAATCGTTTTCTCGTGGCTGGACCCGCTTGATATCTCGATAGCGCATATCGAGCGTCACATTACAGCCGACCGGACAATGTGGGCAGATCGACGGTACCGGCTTGACTTCCCATACGCGTCCGGCAAAGCGGAAGTCATGGCTCATCAAGGCACCGACCGGGCAAATATCGACGGTGTTGCCTGAAAACTTCGAGTTGAAAGACGGATTGGACTTCGACTGAATCATCCAGCCCCGCCCCCGGTTCGCGAAGCCCAGCACCGCATCACCCGCGATTTCGTCTTCAAACCGCACACAGCGCGAGCACAAGATACACCGCTCACGATCCAGGTCGATCAGCGGGCTCAACGAGATCGGCTTTTGAAAGTGAACTTTATCGGCGTAGTCAAAGCGCGACACACCTGGACCATACCCCATCGTCAAATTCTGGAGTGGGCACTCGCCACCTTTGATGCATACTGGGCAGTCGAGCGGGTGGGAAGTCAGCAAGAACTCTAGCACACCCTTACGTGCGAATTCGACTTCGGCCGTGTTGGTTTTGACAACCATGCCGTTCGATACGGGGTTTGTACACGCCACCTGAAGATTCGGCATCATCGCGATCACGGGCTTGCCGTCTTCGCCGATCATCGGCTTTTTCGTAGCCGGGTCCATCTTGGGCGTCCCAACTTCAACCAGACACATCCGACACATGCCAACCGGCTGAAGTTTAGGGTGATGGCAAAAGACGGGGATCTCGATTCCAGCAGCGCGCGCCGCTTCAACCGTCCCGGTGCCCTGCGGCACCGTGATCTCTTTGCCATCTATTGTCAGAGTTACATCTGGCATATACTATCCGTTGTTAAGGTTAGCAGGTCAGGCCGTAAACACGATCCAAGTACGCTACATAGCTTCTGCAAATATCTGCCCAACAATGCATGTAAATCCGGGTAGAAGCGGCGATTGCAACATATCATCTTTATACAGGGTAACGCTCAATTTGAGTACAGCCTCTGTACGCCGGTAGAGTTCGATTTGCTGGGTACGCCAGTCAACGATCCAATATTCTTGCACGCCATGCCGTGAATATAGCTTGAGCTTTGCTTCGCGGTCGCGGCGCTCGTTGGTACTGCCAGGCGATAAGACTTCGATGGCCAACTCAGGTGCAGCGTGTAGTCGTCCCTCGGGTCCAAGCACTCTCGCTAGCCGCTCGCGGCTAATCCACACGACATCAGGAACAACATCTTCGTCATCAGCAAAGATGAGGCCGGGAGCCATATTAACGACCCCCGCATTGGTTTGCTCGTTCCATTGGTCAAGAAATCGGACAAGTCGAACGCAAGTAAATTGATGATGCCAATGCGGTTGCTTTGACACTTGTAGCTCTCCGTCGATAATCTCGTACCGCTTGCCATCATCGGGCAGCGTTTCGAGATCGGCAGATGTCCAACGTAGCTCCGTCGTCATAGCCCCTCTTCGCTTCTAGCGCGCCAGTACCGAGGTTGCGCCTGTATGCACCCCACCTTCGACGGCGTGGGCCGCGACCGGCGGATGGTTGTAGCCCAGTGGACAGCGACCTAGCTCGATATGCTGGCGAATCTCATCGCTAAAAAACTTGAGCGCCGAGGTAACAGGCGCCACTGCTGAAGGTCCGAGCAAGCAGAAGCACTTGCCGCCCGACATTTGCTTCCCTAGGTCGTCAAGCAGCGGAATATCGCTCATCCGTCCGTGCCCGTGCTCGATCCGCTCCCATACTTTCGTGAGGAAGTGCGTGCCCTCACGACAGGGGGTGCATTTGCCACACGACTCGTGTTTAAAGAACTCATCGATCTTCATCGAAGCTGCGACCACACAAGTCGTCTCGTCAAGCACGATCATTGCCCCGGAGCCCAGCATCGAACCTGCCGCTGCCATGTCGTCCCAGGTGAGCAGTACATCAAGATGCTCAGGTTTGTTGATCAGCCAGGGCGACGAGGCACCCCCGGGCACGATGAACTTGAGCTCGTGGCCATCGCGGATACCGCCTGCTACATCATAAATGAACTGGCGTACGGTAATGCCCAGTGGCACCTCATAATTGCCGGGCCGCTTCACATGGCCGCTGATCGAGATAGCCTTGGTCCCCGGCGACTTTTCTGTCCCGAAGCTGCGGTACCAATCCGCGCCATGTTGCATAATGCGCGGCACGTTCGTCAGTGTCTCAACATTATTAATGACGGTTGGCTTAGCATACAGCCCTGCGACTGCCGGGAAGGGCGGCTTTGCCCGCGGCTGGCCGATTTTGCCTTCCAGCGACTCCAGCAGTGCTGTCTCTTCGCCACAGATATACGCCCCAGCACCCCGATGTACATATAGGTCGAAGTCAACGGTGGTGCCCCACAACTGCTTACCCAGCAGCTTGGCGGCGTAGGCTTCGGCAATCGCCTGCTCTAGAACGCGTGCACCATACGCATATTCGCCACGAATATAGATATAGCCGGCGGTCGCGCCGAACGCAAACCCCGAGATAATCATGCCCTCGATCAACTGGTGCGGATTAAGATCGATGATCTCATGGTTGTTAAAAGTGCCTGGCTCCGATTCGTCGGCGTTGCAGACCAAATATTTGGGAAAAATATCTTTCGGAATAAAGCCCCATTTAACGCCTGTGGGAAAGCCAGCACCACCGCGCCCGCGCAGCCCCGATTTCTTGACTTCGTCTACCACCGCCTGCGGCTGCATCGTCGTCAGCACGCGCTGCGCCACTTCATACCCCCCATGCTGGCGATATACCGCAAGCTCACGAATGTTGGGTACGTCACGGTTGGCATATACAATATGTTGCTTCAAAAAAGGGTTGGGATACTCCGAGCCAAAGCCGTTGGCGGGGCCGCCGGGGTAACCATGCTCAAAGATACGACCCAGTTGCGGCGTACCGCTGTTCGCCCCATCGGCGCCTTGCCCGTTTTCGTAGATGCCAGCCATAGCTCAATCCTTATCGTTCAGCGAAGCGTCCCGAGATACTCATTGTGCCGCGTTGCTCCTGTTGCAGCAGCGTTTCAAGCAAAGCCGGTACCTTGTCGGGTGTTATGCCGTAATAGAAGTCCAGGTTTGCCTGCAGCATCGGTGCACCATGGCAGCCTCCTAAGCACTTGACACGCTGCAAGGTCCATTGCTTGTCTGCCGTAGTCTCTCCCGCCTGGATGCCCAACTGTGTTTCAAGTTCAGCAACCAACTCTTCACCACCTGTGAAGCAGCAAGGGTTATCGTCGCAAACCTGCAAGACCCACTTGCCGACGGGATCGGTATAGAGCAACGTGTAGAACGTCGCTACCTCATAAACATCGGTATATGGCATCTGGAGAATGTCGGCGACTTCCTGTAGATGGTCGATGCTCAGATAACCGTACTCATCCTGGGCGAGGTAGCACAAGGGAATAACTGCCGAATTCTTGACCGGATATTTCGCCAACATTTGCGCGATCTCGCTAGCGTATTTATCTTTCAGCACATAATCCTCTTATCTACGCAGAGCCGTGGGGTTGACCCCATGACCACCAGTTTCAATCTAAGCTAGCGGTCAACCTCTCCCAGCACCGGATCGAGCGAAGCGATCATGGCGATCAAGTCACCAAAGATCCGCCCTTTGGCCATATGTGGCAGAGCTTGCAGATTAATGAGCGATGGTGCTCGGAAGTGGACCCGCCAGGGCTTATTCGAGCCGTCACTAACAACATAACAACCTAGTTCGCCACGGCCCGACTCAACTGCAACATACGCATCGCCAACCGGTGGTTTAAATCCTTCGGTCCAGAGTTTGAAGTGGTGGATCAGCGACTCCATTGAGTACGTGATCTCTTCTTTCGAAGGCGGCCAGATTTTGCGATCCGAGGTCGCGTAGGGACCATCCGGCAGGTTGTCGAGCGCCTGCTGGGCGATCTTGACTGCTTCGCGCATTTCAGCTATGCGCACGAGGTAGCGGTCATAGGTGTCGCCGTGCGTGCCGGTGATGAGCTTAAAGTCGTATTGCTCGTAGCCTGAGTAGGGGAACAACTTACGGACGTCATAGGCCACACCGCTAGCGCGCAAGTTAGCGCCGGTCATGCCCACAGCTAAGGCATCGACGGCGTTGATCGTACCGACACCGACGGTGCGCTCTTTCCAGATCGGGTTCTCGGTCAGCAGCGCTTCATACTCGTCGATATGGCCGGGCATGATATCAAGGAAGCGCTGGACAGTGGGCTTGAATTCGGCGGGCAAGTCGTAAGCCAAGCCACCAGGTCGAATATAGCTGGTCATCATGCGCGCCCCCGACACGAGCTCGAAGATGTCGAGCAAGTATTCACGCTCGCGGAAGCAGTACAGGAAGACGCTCATAGCGGCAAGGTCAAGGGCATGCGTACCGAGCCAGACCAGGTAGCTGTTGAGCCGCGTCAACTCAGAGAAAAGAACGCGCGCCACCTGCGCCCGTGGTGGAATTTCGCAATCTAGTAGCTTTTCGACAGCCAGTGCGTAAGACAGGTTGTTGATCATGGGTCCGAGATAGTCGGTCCGGTCGGTTAGAACCACCGCTTTTTGGTAGGTCTTCGACTCCATCGTTTTTTCGATGCCAGTATGCAGAAAGCCTACGTCGGGCGCAAGTTGGAGCACCGTTTCGCCCGCTAGCTCGACGGCCAAGCGTAAAACACCATGCGTCGAGGGGTGATGGGGGCCCATATTGAGTACCATCGAGCCTTCACCAGTAGGATCATTTTGAATCCGGCGTTTGTTTGCGGCGACGATTTGGCGCGGCGACGGCACCTGCATCTCGCTCGCGGCTGCCGCAATAGCTTGACCCGATGGAAAGGCACCTGTGCTGACCGGCGCTGATGCAACCGGTGGCAAGCTTATGTGTGGTCTTGGTTCTGCGATAGCCATAACAAGCTCCCTATCCCTTACTTATCTGCATAGGGTTTTTGAGCGTCGATTGCATCGTGGTTGAAGGTAAAGGCGACCTCTTCGTAGACCAGTGGCTGGTCCTTGCGCTGCGGGAAGCCATCCCATTCGTCAGGCATCAAGATGCGTTGGAGATCGGGATGGCCATCGAAGATGATGCCAAACATGTCATAAATTTCGCGCTCCTGGTAGTTAGCCGTCGGGAACATCGGCGCGAGGCTAGGCACATGCGGATCAATTTCGTTGGCACCAACTTTGAGTGCAACGCGATGACCATGCTCAAGCGCTGTAAAGTGATACACCACCTCAAAGCGTGGCTCGCGACCATAGTAGTCGACGCCGGTCACGCTCGATAGCAGAATATATTGCAACTCAGGAGCTTCGCGCAAGAAAAGCGCGACCGGCACCAACGCTTGCGGATCAAGCGTCAACGTCAGGTCACCCCGAAACTCACTAGTCTCAAGGATGCCCGCCCCGAAGCGTGTCTGCAGTGTTTCCCGCACGGTGGCGTTCGTCAGCGCCATTATTTGACCCCCACAGCTTCACGAACCTCAGTACCACCACTTTCAAGGCGGAAGACCGGGCGACCCGACGCCACGTCGAGTTCTTTCTTGCGTGGAGCCAGCTTTTCACGGCGCACTTTTTCGTGCAGCATCATAATCCCGTGGATCAACGCTTCCGGACGTGGCGGGCAGCCGGCGACATATACATCGACGGGTACAATTTCGTCAACGCCCTGGACAATCGCATAGTTGTTATACACCCCTCCACAGGAGGCACAATCGCCCATCGCGATGACCCACTTCGGATCGCTCATTTGATCATACAGCTGGCGTATAACTGGACCCATTTTGCGCGACACGCGACCGGCAACGATCATCAGGTCGGCTTGACGAGGCGAGGCGCGGTTAATCTCCATGCCAAAGCGTGACAGATCATAATCGGCTGCCTGGGCGGCCATCATTTCGATCGCACAGCAGGCCAGACCAAACAACATCGGCCACATCGCATTGGTACGGCCCCAATTGACCGCTGCGTCCAGCGTGGTAGTAATAATGCCCAGATCACCGGCTTTTTCTTCTATTCCCATGTGAATGCTCCCTTCTTCCACGCATACAGCAAGCCGACGAGCAAGATAGCAACAAATGAACCCATCTCACCCAGCCCAAAGAGTCCAAGCCGCCGGAAGATCAGTGCGTAGGGGATGGTAAAAACAACTTCAATATCGAACAAGATAAAGATCATGGCCACGAGGTAGAAGCGGATCGGCGTGCGACGCATCGCCCCACCAATCGGCGTCATGCCCGACTCATACGGCATCAGCTTGCGCTTCGACTCAGTATGTGGACCAAGCAGCGCCGACAAACCGATCACGACGAATGCAAGCACTGTCGTCAAAACAAACAAGATGGCAATCGGTAGATAAGGCTGCAGGGAGTCCATGCTTTATCCTTGATGCTAATGTGATCACGCCGTCATCCACATGTGGGACTAGCTTCTTTGCCAGACTTATTATACTACCCCGCCTATTTGTGTCAAACTGCACAATCTCCAAAATAGCGCGTGGGAAAGGACAATTTGAGGATTGTAGTTGACGAATAATCGAGCTGGGACGCATCTTTTGTAGGGTGAGGAGCGATAAGCGTTCCAGAACAAGCGAACCACAACTGCAACCTTCAGGACGCTTGCGTCGTCTTGGTATACTGTCGCTAGATGACGTAAGGAGGCAGAAATGGGCTTTCTAGACAATTTAAGTAAAACGCTGTCGACCGGTACCGACCGCGTTAAATTTGAGGCCGAGAAGTTTCAGCGCACTAACAAGATCAGTGGTGAGGTCAATAACTTAAAGTCGCAGGTCGATACGAACCTCAGGCAATTAGGCGAGCGGACGCTAGAACTTTACCAGCAGGGCTCCATCACCGCCCCAGATGTGGCGAGTCTGGCCCAGATCATTGCGCAGCTCCGCGACCAGTTGAGTGTTAAGGAGAAAGAGTACGAGGAGGCGCAGAGTGCGACCTTTGAGAGCACCGAGCACCATACTGGTACATCGGCAACCGGTATGCCAGCACAACAAGTGCCAATTACCTCTGAGACGACTCACAGCTCCGCACCTGCTGTGGGAGCGACTCCGGTGGAGCATCTAGGCACCTTGCCACCTGCCTCAAGCGTGCCTGTTGCTGGGACGACGCCCTATGCTTGCCCGAACTGTGGCTATAGCTTGCCGCAGGGCGCAGTCTTCTGCCCGAATTGCGGTGCAAAGCAGACTGGGTCGTAGACGCGGACGGAGGCATGCGGGCCGAAGATCGAGTATCATGCTAGCACTTCCACCTGGAAGCGCTAGCATTTCAAGGAATCGAAAAGAGGCCGGTTAATCAATATCAGCTGCTTCCTTTTGGACGACATGCTCCATGAAGTAGGCATTGGGGATCAGATACGTCTGCCCATCCCGGTGACGTAGTGTCGTCAGCGCATACCCGATGCGCTCTACAGTACCGGAAAAACCCTCAACACTAATTGTATCGCCCTCGGCGATGCCTTCACTCACATACCGGCTGGCAGCAATGTTTTGTGATAACGGGCGTAACCCTAAGCCGAGCGCCAGTGCTCCCGCGACGACCACACCCCCCAGGATGATGGCGATAATTGCAATCAGGAGCGTGACGTCAATCCCGAGTACGGCAGCCGCCAGCGTGGCAGCGATAAAGATAATCGCAATGCGGAGAAAGGTCGTGAGTCCGGCCGTACGGGTGATGCCGACCTCACCGAGCACCCGCTCGAGTAACGCCGCTAACAATCCCGAAGCCGAGGTGCCCAGGATCAGAATCACCATGGCAAGCAGCGCATGCGGTATATACCCAACCACTTGGCTCAGATTTGTGGCAAGGGTCGGCAGACCTAGTGCGCCCAACGCGGTCAAGCTCGCGGCGATCAGCACGGCGTAAAACAACACACGTCCAACAAAAGCGGATGGGCTACGTTGGATGCCGCCTTCGCGCAACACCGCAGTGACCCCTGTTCGCGTACACAATTGGTCGAACTGCAGCCGTTTCAAAAGGACACTCACCACCCGTTGGACCAGCACCGCCAACACCAAGCCAAAGACCAGGATCGCGAGCGCCCCCAGAACGTTCGGTAGATATCCCACGAAGATGCGGACGAGGTTGTTCACCATCACACTCCTTGCTAGCGTAATCCCAGGTAATACACCAGAGCCCGCCCATATGCACCGAGCAACTCGTTGGCCAAGCTAGCTGCGCGGTTCAGAAACGACCGGAGCGCGACCTGTCGAGCGATCCGCGCATGCAGATCGCCCGGCGCGCTCACCTCTTGAGCGGACGTTGCTGCTAACAGCAGAAACAACTGCTGGTAGCGCGCCAACTCGGCCCAGAGTTGTGGTGAGGTTTGGAGGGCAGCACGGACGCGCTCCCGCTCATCATCGGAGAGTTCACCGGCCACGTAGTCTGGTAAGAGCTCTTCGAGGTTCACGTCAGCAACTCTTTGAGTTGGGCGCGACCACGATGCGCCCAGCCTTTGGCAGTGCCTTCTGGAACCCCCAGGGCTTGGGCAACCTCGCGATAACTCAAGCCTTCAAGGTCACGCAGAATCACCGCTACACGATGATTAAAGGGCAATCCTTGGAGTGCCCCATGGAGTTGTTGCACGGCCTCCGCCCGCACCACTGTATCTTCCACACTTGGATCAGCCGCGACCAACATATCATCCAACGGCACGCCGTCTCGTTGGTGACTGCGGGCATTTAAGCTCACGTTCACGGCCACACGGGTCATCCACGTGCGAAATGCGCTTTGATTGTGGAAGGTACTCAGCTTGTCGTAGGCGCGCATAAACGCTTCCTGTGTAGCGTCTGCGGCATCCTCGGCATCACACAAAATACGGAAGCACACCCGGTAGATCGCCGTCTGGTGGCGCCGGACTAATTCAGAAAAGGCTTTGCGATCACCATCTTGCGCCTGGGCAACCAATTGGCGATCCTCAGCACCTAACTCATTAGACAGATCCAGAGTGTCCCTCCGTTACCAACCCACTGACGGCGGGCATAGTATACACGGCATAGGACCTACACTGGGCGTCCTTTCCTGAAGTATTAAGTTGGCGGTGTGATCATTGTGGGGCTTGGTATGGTGCTCGCTCTATGTCAGGCGTGATGATGCCTGCAACCATAGTAAGCAAGGTATCGACGTCAGAGGGCTTCTCGATGCACGCACAGTTCATTGTTTGTAGGAGCGCCGCTTGATCACCTAGAAAGCGACCATCTAATGCCTGGCTTGGTCATAACTCCTGCCTCGGGTAAGTGTTGCCATGTACTAAGGCGTCACAGTACAAGTGCTCCTCCGAATCCTATTGGAGGAGCACTCGCACCAGATTCACGAGGAGTTAACCGTCACAAGGGCACAATAACAATATGACCTTAGTTCTTGCTCCGCTGGTTACGCTGGGTGGTATCTTGCTCCGTCGTGGTCTGCGACGTGCGCGTCTGACCTGGAAGCTCCTCAACATTCACGTCCGTACGTCGCACCGTGTCCTGGATGTTCTCGGTGCGCTCATGCGCTTCCTTATTGATAACCACTTCCTCGACGACGCGTGCCTCCTTGCTCACGACTGCGCGTTCGTCCATTTCGCGGACTTCGAAGGCACCTTCTTTCATCTGATCCAGCTTGGCAGCATCAACCGGTTGGTTCACCGGTCGCCGCTCGACATGCACTTCTTCTTCGTGCAGTGTGACCTGCTGGTTAACCGGCTTTTCCGTGACATGCGTTTGGACACGCACACCGCCCCCCTCAACCTGCTGCTTGCCGACCTGGATTTGCTCCTCGATGATCGGCACGATCATTTCGTTGCCCTGATATTGCTGCGTATACCCGCTGCCACTTCGATTACTACCTGAGGTGGTCGTGGCTGCATTGCTGCGCTGTGTCGTGGTCGTGGAACTTGCACCGCTTTGCTGACCTGTACGACTCCGGCGGCTGATGTCGACCACCTTGTGCCGATCCAAGATCTCCACGGCGCGCATGGCCTCATCGTCGGGCAATGCTTGGGCAATAATCAGTGCACCGCCACTCCGCACACCATCGTCATACAACGCCGCATCATCCTGTGGCACACCGGCTTGTGTTAGTGCGCTGCTCATGCGCCCGGTCGCTTTGTCGATTAGGTGTACATTGTCGCTACTGAAACCACCACTTTGAAGCTCTTGGAACGCAGCCTGAGCATCACTCGGCTGTTCGAACAAGCCTACAACGGTTTTCGCCATCGTCTTCCGTCCTCCTGTCACTGATGTAACGACTCGTCGTCTAGTTACATAGATCAGTACTCAATAAATTAGACAAGGCGAACGAGCTAAACGTTACACCATTATACGACTTCAATCCCACTGCCCACCACTACCTCCCCGATGCGCCAGCACGTTTGGTTAGCTTTGACATAGCGCGCTTCAAGCTCTGTAGCGGCATCAGGCGGTAGCACGAGAAGCAACCCCCCCGAGGTTTGCGGATCGTACAGCAGGTGCGCTCGGCTCGCATCGACTGTCGGGGCGAGCTGTACATAACCATCGCGTTCAAGGTAGGCACGATTACGGTGCAGACCACCCGGCAGCAGCCCTGCCTCGGCATAATGTAACGCTCCTGGTAGCAGTGGGATGGCGGAGGAATCTACCCATAGTCCGACAGCACTATTGCGCGCAAGCTCGGCAGCATGACCAAGGAGGCCAAAGCCGGTAATATCGGTGACGCTATGGACCTCAACTTCCTGCGCCAGCTCGGCGGCCAGCTTGTTGAGCCGTAGCATACTTGTGACGGCAGTGTCCAAGTCAGCAGCATCGCCCTGATCTCGCTTGATCGCAGTCGTAATAATGCCGGTTCCCAGCGGCTTCGTGAGAAGCAGCACATCCCCCACCTGTGCATGGGCCTTGGCCGTCACCCGTTGTGGGCTGGTTAGCCCTGTGACACATAGCCCGTACTTTGGCTCCCTGTCAACGACCGTATGTCCACCGGCGACGACCGCTCCCGCTTCGGCCACCTTATCCGCGCCACCTTGTAGAATGGCCTGAATGATGGCTTGCGGCAACTCCTCGGGGAATGCGGCGATGGCAAGTGCGAGGATCGGACGTGCGCCCATCGCGTAGATGTCACTGAGCGAGTTCGCGGCAGCGATCGCGCCATAGGTGTACGGATCATCAACGATCGGCGGGAAGAAGTCCACCGTCTGGACCAGCGCCATGTCATCGTTCAGCCGGTAAACGGCGGCGTCGTCGCTAATGTCCAGCCCAATCAGCAGATCGGGATGGGTCGGCAAACGCAACGATTGTAAGACAGCAGATAGGGCACCCGGCCCCATTTTAGCTGCTCAACCGGCACACGAGGCAAGCGCGGTCAGGCGAATTTCGTCGCGAGTATGCATGATTAATCCCTCGTGTATAGCGGCTGCCTGCAGTGTACACCAAACCGTTTCACATCTTGTACCGGCGCCGGTACTCTGCCGTCGTACAGATCGAGGTGAGGTCGGGATCGCGGTCGAGCCAAACGAAGCCGTCCAGATGATCGATTTCGTGTTGCAGGATGCGGGCAAGGTCGCCTGTGGCGTGGATGCGAAGGGGTGCGCCTGCTGCATCAAGCGCCGTCACAATGACCTCCGCCGGGCGGCTAACATGGCCCCAGATGCTGGGAAAGGTAATACACGACTCGAAGGCTTCGGTGTGTGCCTGGCTCCATTGCTCGAAGGCTGGGTTGATTAAAATGTACTGGTACGCTGCGCGCTCGATGATCACGACGCGCTGGTTAACACCAATTGCCGGAGCACTCAAGGCCCCAGCCCAGCCGTGTGCGGCCCGCCAAGCTTGCAGCGTGTCGTGCAAATCAGCGATCAGCGCTTGCACGGCGGGATCAACGGCATCGGCAACTGGTTGGGCCGGTTGGTGCAGTGCCGGATTACCTAGTTCAAGCGTCGGTCGTACTGCCATACAAACTCACCTATTCCTTGCCGCGCTCAGCGACCTTTTGCAGTTCGACATGCAAACGTGGTTCCTCGACCGGCTCTTGCAGGTCAGGCGTCATCCACACATAGGTTTTGTCGGGAACGGTAGTCATGCCCACCGGTCGCCCTTCGCGGTTGATGGCAATCAAGCTCATCATGGCGTTCGCGGGATCAGGCGCGGCGACGACCAGATCATGCATTGCTTGGTAACAGGCCGTTTCGAGACCCCAGCCGAGTCGCTGGTAGAGTACGACCGAGCGGGCCGTCCCGCAGCGGATCGCCAACTCCCCCCAGCCGGTGCAGCCGCAGGCTCCATAGCGGTTATCGGCGTAGTTGCCAGCCCCAATGATCGGCGAATCGCCCAAACGGCCTGGATACTTCCAGGCCCAGCCGCTGGTGCTGACTGCACAGGCGATGTTACCGTCACGATCCTGTGCGATGAAATTAACGGTTCCTGCTGCGTGCTCGGGATCGGCTGCGAGGTTGGTGAGCCGGGCAAGGTTGCTCTGAATGCCATCTTGCAGCCAATCTTGCTTGTCGGTGGGCAGTTGGTTGCTCAGCCCCTGCCGGTACACCTCCTCGGCTGTCGGCGTAAGCAAGTTTTCTTCCTGCAATCCGATCTCACGCGCGAAGCGCGCCGCCCCTTCGCCGACCAACAGCACATGCGGTAAATCGGTCATCACGCGTCGCGCCACCGAGATCGGGTTGCGAAAGCCTTGCAGTGCACCAACGGCCCCCGCCTGCAACGTGCGACCATCCATGATCGAGGCATCCAACTCGACCTGGCCCAACAGATTGGGATAGCCGCCGTAACCTACGGTATGGTCATCGGGATTGTCTTCGACCAAACGCGTCGCAGCTTCGACCGCATCCAGGGCAGTACCACCCGCGCGCAAAATCTCAACGGCCGCTTCAATCCCGACCCGTCCGTTCACGCTGGTAACGACGATCATGCTTGCTCTCCTTCTCCTGCCACCGTAAGTTGGCCGAAACGCACCGTCGTTGGCCCCTGGTAATCACCATAGAAGCCAGTCTCGGCACTCCAGTGTGCATTGGTCAGGGCCTGCAACACGTTGCCAACGAGTGCACCACCCTTGAAGGGCAGGCGCTTACCATCGGCATGTAGGTAACCGAGCCGAATCTCGGAGGTGAAGTCACCGCTAATTTCGTCGGGATTAAACCAGGAGAAGGTGGCGACTTCGACATACGGTTCCTCCAGCAATGCGCCAGCGGACATGGTGCCCGCCGGTACTTCGATGTCGCCAAAGTTGCCTGTTGGAGCGAGCTGGAGATAATCGGCGTAGCGCTGGTCGGTGATGAACGTTTGGAGTACGTTGTCTACGATCAGCGGCACACGCTGGGCCGGCAACCCTTCGTCATCGAAGCGCTCGGCGTGGTTGCCGTACGGCAGTTGCCGCGTAGCAAAGACAAAGAGTGGCTCGCCCTGCACCGCTTCCCCAAAGACCGATTGCCCAAGCTCCCAAGGCGAAGCCTCAGAGTATTTGGCCTGCCCACTGCCTAATGTTTGCAAGACACCGCCGTGCAGAAAGGTCGCCAGCGTGTCGTCACGCAGGACCACGGGGCCGCTCCACTGCGGTGGCGATGTGGTATGCAGACCGTCAAGGGCATATTGCGCACGACGGGCGACCTCGGCTTCGATGGGAATGTCAGCAGCCCGACGGCGCGTCATTTCCACAAAAGCCTCGGTTTCACGATCACCTTCCCGGCACAAGAGCACCCACTCGGCAGTGACGAGGGTTTCGGTCCGCGTCGCATCAATGCCGGTACTGCTACAAAGATGGACCTGCTGTTCTTCGCTGGCGAACTCGGCTGCGGTCAAGCGTACGGCCGGCAGGAGGGCGACAGCTGCCTCCAACCGGCTAAGGAGGGTATCGAGTGTCGCATCCGCATCGCTCAAAATGGCAGGATCAGCACTCATAACCTCGGGCAGCTCGTGCGGCAGCGGTAGGCTATAGATCTGGTTATGGACTAACCCGGCCATGATGACGGCACTTTCCAGGGCCGGTGCAACCGAATCGCCGGGCAACAAGGTCACATTACCACTGCCCGCCGTCATGCTGCCATCGGCACCGGGCGTATGCCGGACTACGTCGATGACATAGCGCCGGTCGGCTACATCGCGGCGTGCTTCGACCGCCTCCGGCACCATATACACTTGTACTCCGCTCCGGCTGATTTCGCGTACACTCCAGCCAAAAATATCACTGCGCGCTCGCAAGGCTGCTACGATCTCTTCCAGCATTAGCCGAGCCTCGCTTTCAAAAGCAGGTGGGGTCCGCCCGAGGCGTTGGTGACCCATTCTTTATGGCCTTTGCCACATATCCCACCGTCGAACTGGAGATCATCGCCGACCGCCCGAATACTTTGTAGGACATCGGGGACATAACCGCTAATGCCGATCGGGGCGAACATACGATCCGTTACTTTGCCGTTGCGAATCTCATGGCCGAAGTGACACGTAACCTGGATGCCCCACCCCTGCGGGTCTTCCATCCCGGAGGACCATTTCTCTAGGTATACCCCGTGCTCAACTTGCGCAAACATGTCGGCGACGGCTGTCGTTCCGGATACAAAGAAGGTATTGCTCATCCGCGCATAGGCTTTACGACTGAAATCCTGCCTGCGACCATTCGCTGAGCGTGGAATTCCAAGCGCGGTCGCGGAGTAAAGGTCGGTGATACCACGCCGGAAGATGCCATTTTCGACAATGTGGGTTGGTTTTGCCAGCATACCTTCATCGTCGAAGAAATAGGAGCTATAGGCAGCTGGTACGGTGGGATCGTCATAAATATTGACCAGTGGCGAGCCTACGACCTGATCAACGAAGTGCGCCGCCCGGGCGCGCTCTTTAAGAAACATATCGGTTTCGACCCCATGACCAAATGACTCATGGCAAATCGTGCCGGTTACACCTGGCGAGGTAATAATCGTATACTCGCCCGGCTCAATCCGCTCGGCATGCGTCAAGGCGATCGCATTGTCTACAACACTCTGGAGTTCATCGTCGGTAAAGATAAGCTCTTCCCAGCCGCCCGTCGCATTTTTGCTGAGGTAATCATAGCGCACGCCGTTGGGTCCACTGACGAAGACGGCTACGCCTATCCGCAGCCGTTGGACGCGCTGCCCAAGGTCTGTCGTTCGGTTACGAAAGACCGTCAATTCGCCCCGCTCACTATATCCAATTCGTACGTTAACGATGCGCTCGTCCAAGCGGCGTATGCGATGATGCAGTTCATGGCAACGGTCCAGTTTTTCTTCGGTCGTCAGATCTGCAGGTGACTGGCGCATGGCAGTTTGCCAGTTGCCCTGACGCTCGGGACCCGGATCGATACGATGTTGTCCGGTCGCTTTGAGCTTGCTCACGAGCTTACGTGCACCCTCACTAATGTTCGCCAGGTCGAAGCCACCAACTGCCGCCTCATGCAGCGTCGTACCATCAAAGGCAGTAACAACTGTGCCTGCCGTCGGCTCCTGTTCCATGACTCGCTCTTCGCGATCTTCGACCACGATGCCCAACCCCTGTGTCGCCGACAGCAGAGCTGCACCATAGCTGGCTTTTGCCTCAATCACAGCAACGATATCGCCGAGCTGCTGCCGCAATTTCACCATCGGCTGCGGCAAGTATTGATCTGACATGCGCCGGTCCTTTGTATATGTATATCGGTGAGATTATACGCTGATCTACGCAGCTACCACCTGTCGCCTCTCCCAATGGATTGCTCCCACGCCACTTTCGTCCATTGACAAACCACCCATATCCTCGTACTCTTAACTTAGGATAGTACTTTTGGCCTACCATCCTATAGGACCTATAGGACCACCGATCGTCCATCCTGCAACATTTGTATCGCCACTCGGGCGCCGCCCTACGTCACAGCATCACATCTACACCCACAAGGGAGGCTTTGCCGTGCTCCGTTCGTTTCATCATGCCCGTGCGCTCATCGTGTTGGTGCTCGCGCTTCTCGGAATCAGCTGCGTTCTTCCACGCCAGCAACCCGTTGTGCTGGCCGCACCTAGCGCTGGCAAGCTCTCGGCCCAACATGGCTCCAGCACCGTCTATCTCCCGTGGCTAGAACGTTCTCCCGCTCCACCCAGTTCGGTTTTCGGCGTCGAGATTACGGGAGGTTCGGTTGCCCCCACGGTTAAATATGTGTCGGCAGCCAATGTTGCTTGGACACGTTACAACAACATCTTGTGGTCGACCGTCGAACCTTCGCCTGGTGCACGCAATTGGGCAGCACTCAAGCTTGCGGATACTGAATTAACCGCTCTCGCTGCATCTGGCACCGAGCCTATCGTGACGATCAGGAGCGTCCCTGCCTGGGCTCAGCAGACCCCTGGCTCAGCCTGTGGTCCTATGACCCCTGCTGCCTATTCCGCCTTTGCCAGCTTCGTCCATGATGTAGTCGTCCGCTATAGTGCACCACCCTTTAACGTACGCTATTGGGAAATGTGGAACGAGCCCGACGCGCCAACTGTGAGCGGTGATCAACCCTACGGTTGTTGGGGCGACCCGAGCGACGCCTATTATGGCGGTGGCAAATTCGGTGATATGCTCAAGGTGGTCTATCCTGCGATCAAGGCCGCTAATCCCTGGGCGCAGGTTTTGAACGGTGGTCTCATCCTTGATTGTGATCCCACCAACCCCCTGCCCGGTGAGCCTTGTGTTGCAGGCAAATTTTTGGAAGGAATGCTACGCAGCGGTGCCGGCAACGCTTTCGATCTACTGGCCTACCATGCCTACTCCTACTGGAGCTCCAACCGCGCTGATTGGGATCTCACCTCACTAAAGTGGCAGGCCCGTGGTGGTTCTACGCTCGGACGACTAAGCTATATGCGTAGCCTTCTGAACCAATATGGGAGTACCAATAAGCCCATCATCATGGACGAAGGCGGAATGATCTGTTACTCGGGTGCCCCGGATTGTGGCGACAGCCGGTATTACCCCGATCAGGCCAATTATGTCGTCCGTTTATACTCGCGCGCATGGTCACATGGCCTAGCAGGTGCTGTATGGTACGCGCTCAATGATCCAGACTGGAAAGATGCAGGTTTGCTTGATCGGGCCTCCCAGCCCCACCCGTCCTACGCTGCGTTAAAGTTTTTGAGTGGCGAGTTGGCCGGCACAACCTACGTCAGCTCCTTGGACACCGGCAACACTGAAGGCTATGCGTTCCAGAAGAGCGGGACCATATACCGGATCTATTGGACGAATAATACCTCGATAACCCAGCTCACGTTGCCACCCGGTACCCGTGCGCTGTACGATAAGTTCGGCCAACCGCTACCGATCACCGGCACAACGACGACCATAAGCTTCGAGCCGACGATCATTGAGGTGAATGGACCTTGATCAGCATAGACCGGCAATCCCGTTAGCTCACCCGTAGTTCCTCTAGCGTTGTCTGGACCCCTTGAACATCGCCGGTATACACATACAGCTCTTGCACGTTCTGTGGCGAGGTGATCGTAATGCGCAATCCGGCGTTAATGGGTACCGCTTTGAGAGTCGTGGTGCGACCACGGCGCGAGGTGATCATTCCAATAATGATCTTGGTGACGCGTGGATCATCGCGCAGGGCGACAACAATGCGCTCGGCGGCGGCAATCAGCGTGGTATGCTTGCCATTAAACTTCGGTCCTTTGAGCAGACCACGCTGTGTTGTCCCCATGCGCATCCTTCGACATTCTGTACTGCTCCACCAATTATAGGCGTTTAATCCTCTCTTTTTGAGAATTCAAGGTGGTTGCCCTCTGGATCCTTCGAATACACCGTGCGCTCACCCCACGGCTTATTTTCGGGTTGGCCTTCAGTCGGGAAGCCTGCAGCTTGGAATGCAGCATACAATGCGTCGACATCTTCTACTTCAAACTCAAGATGAAACGGCGGCTGTAAATTCAACTTGACCAGGTTGAGTGTGTTCTTCCCCAGCCGGATGATCGCAATATGACCCGGCCGGTGGGTCACAACCTCTGCTCCTGGTATCCGTTGGTAAAACTCCAGCGAGCGCTCAACATCTTGAACGTGGATGGCGAAACCATCTAAACTAACATTCATGGTACATCTCCTTGGGACTGCTCGGTCGCACAAGCCGGCACAAACTGCTTTAATAAGTAGCATTCTACCACCGCGCTCTCGTTGAGCCGTCTCGTATGCAGCGGTTGTTGAGGAACGAGCATGGCCGATTTGTTTTGGAAAGTGCAAGCCGCGAACCGTGAGCAGCACTGGTGGCACTCTGGAGCGAAGCTGGTGGTCGCCGTGTCAGGTGGCCCCGATTCGTTGTGCCTGCTGCATCTATTGCGCCGCTTTGAAGCTGATGGACTACAGTTGCATGTGGCCCACCTCAACCACGGCCTACGCCCACAAGCAGCAGCAGATGCGGCTTTTGTGGCGGCGACAGCCGCTGATTGGGGCCTACCCGTAACTGTCGGTGAGCGTGATGTTGCGGCGCTGGCCCAGCAGCAGCATAGCGGGTTTGAGGCTGCCGCCCGCCAGGCGCGCTATGCCTTCCTACGTGACGTTGCGACGGCGGTGGGCACCGACGACGTAGCCCTGGGCCATACCGCAGATGATCAGGCCGAAACCGTGCTGCTCCGCCTACTGCGTGGTGCTGGTCCCACCGGCTTGGCGGCGATGCGCCCGCGTACCGAGCTAGCAACCGGATTGGTTCTACTCCGCCCGCTCTTAGCCATCACGCGGGAGGAGATCGAAGCCTATTGTGCTGCCCATGGCTTGTTGCCCCGCCAAGATGCTTCCAACACGTCACCGCTGTTTGTGCGCAATCGCGTGCGGGCGACCTTGCTACCGGCTATCAAGACGTATAATCCGCATATTGTGCAAACTCTGGGTCGTACCGCTACGGTCTGCGCGGACGAGGATGCCTATATCCGGTCGCAGCTCGATCATCTGTGGCCGGAACTGGTTATCCAGGCCGGCGACCATCAGGTTGTGTTGGACCGGCTGGCCTTCCGCAACCTCCCCCGCGCTCTGCAGCGGCGCGCCTTGCGGCGTGCTATGGAGCTGCTCGGTGGCTTGACCGAGGTTGGGGCCGATCATACCGAGCGTATGCTGGTGCTAGCTCAGCAGGAGCATGGCCGCTTGCAGCTGCCAGGTGGTCGTTGGCTACGAGTGCGACCGGCAACGTTGAGCATCGAGCAAGGAGTGGATGAATGACAATGGACCAAGATCAAGATATGGCACGGGTACTCTTTACATCGGAACAAATTCAGGCGCGCATCCGCGAAATGGGACAGGCGATCAGTCGCGACTACGCGGATGTAGATGATCTGCTGCTGGTCGGTGTGCTCAAAGGCTGTGTGCTGTTTATGAGTGACCTGATCCGTGCGATCCCGCGCAAGGTGGCACTCGACTTTATTGCGATCTCCTCATACGGCCAGTCCACCCAAACCAGCGGCGTGGTGCGTATGCTGAAAGACCTGGAGATTGATATCAGCGGGCGCCATATCCTAATCGTCGAGGACATCATCGACAGTGGCCTGACGCTCGCCTACCTGCGCTCGTTGCTGCTGCGGCGCAATCCGGCGTCGCTCAAAATCTGTACGCTCTTAAGCAAGCCTAGTCGCCGCGAAGCCGATGTACTGGTCGACTACACCGGCTTTGATATTCCCAACGAGTTCGTCGTTGGCTATGGCCTCGACTTTGCCGAGCACTACCGTAACTTGAGTTACATCGGCGTCTTAAAGCCGGAGGTCTACGAACAAGGTGCAGACTGAGTGCTGAACTCGGGCAAAAAAGTAATCTGGCATACATTATGGCACTGCTGTAGTGCGTATACTTTCGTGTACTGGGCGCTCTGTCGCCCGAGGTAAGCATGAGGGCAAATGAAAGGTATGGGCGATAACCGCTGGCTGCGTAACAGCTTTGTGTATTTAATCATTCTGGTTGCGGCGGTCGCATTGCTCGTGCAGTACGGCTTATCCAGCAACCGTGGCGATGAGACGACCTTCACCCAGGTCGTCAATGATGCCATGTCAGGCTCGATCGCCAAGATCGGTGAGCACGAGGGTAGTGATGTGCTTGACGTCTACAAGACGAACAACAACAAGCCCGACTACACCGTCCGCAAATCAACCACCCTGTCGATGGACCAGTTCCTGCGTGAAGAAAAGGCCCGGCGCATTGCCGAAGCGCAGGCTAAAGGTGGTCCAATCCCCGATATTAAGTTGCCGACCGTTGTTGTCTATCCACCGGCAGCCTGGAGCGGTATCCTGAGCGGCATTACCATCTTCCTGCCGATGGTCTTGCTGATCGGCTTCTTCGTCTTCTTTATGCGTCAAGCCCAGGGCTCCAACAATCAAGCGTTGAGCTTCGGTAAGTCACGGGCTCGCATGTTTACCGGCGACAAACCGACGGTTACCTTCGCTGACGTAGCTGGCCAAGAAGAAGCCAAGCAGGATTTGAGCGAGGTTGTAGAGTTCCTGAAGTTTCCCGATAAGTTTGCCCAACTTGGCGCACGTATTCCGCGTGGCGTGCTGATGGTCGGCCCTCCCGGCACCGGTAAAACCTTGCTGTCGCGGGCGGTTGCCGGCGAAGCGGGCGTACCGTTCTTCTCGATCTCCGGTTCGGAATTCGTTGAAATGTTTGTCGGTGTGGGTGCCAGTCGCGTGCGTGATTTGTTCGATCAAGCCAAGCGCAACGCCCCCTGTATTATCTTCATTGATGAGATCGACGCGGTTGGTCGCCAGCGTGGCGCCGGTCTCGGCGGTTCGCACGACGAGCGCGAACAAACGCTGAACCAGATCCTGGTCGAGATGGACGGCTTCGATACCAACACCAACGTGATTGTGATCGCCGCCACCAACCGGCCCGACGTGCTCGACCCGGCCCTGGTTCGTCCCGGCCGCTTTGACCGCCAGGTCATCCTGGATGCGCCCGATGTTCGTGGCCGCCTGGATATTCTCAAGGTCCACACCAAGGGCAAGCCGCTCACCGAAGATGTGAACCTGGAAGCGATTGCCAAGATGACGCCCGGCTCGTCGGGTGCCGACCTGGCCAACATCATCAACGAAGGCGCGATCCTGGCCGCACGCCGCGGCAAGAAGCGCATCGGCACGCCCGAGCTTGAGGATGCGACCGAGCGCATGATGCTGGGTGGTCCTGAACGGCGCTCCCGTGTGATGACGCCCAAGATGAAGGAGTTAGTCGCCTATCACGAGGCGGGCCATACCATCGCCGGTGCCGCGATGCCGAAGGGCGATCGTATGCACAAGGTCACGATTGTGCCCCGTGGCCGTGCCGGTGGCTATACCCTGGCCCTGCCCGAAGAAGATCAAATGGGCCAAAGCGTCCTGCAGTTCGAGGCCAGCATGGTCTTCGCAATGGGTGGACGTGCGGCGGAAGAGATTGTGCTGGGCGACTTCACCACTGGCGCGAGCGGTGATATTCAGCAAGTGACGCGTATTGCCCGTGCGATGGTCACACGCTTCGGTATGAGCAAGAGCCTAGGACCGGTCTTGCTCGGTGAAGTCCAGGAGATGATCTTCCTGGGTCGTGAAATCAGCGAGCAGCGCAACTACTCCGAGGATACGGCTCGCGCCATCGACGCCGAAGTGCATACCCTGGTTGAGACGGCGCACCACCGCGCTCTGGCGATCCTGCGCAACAATCTCGACCTGTTACACGACATGGCGCGGGTGCTGATCGAAGTCGAAACGCTAGGTGGCGAAGAGCTACGCGACATGCTTGCGCGCATCAAACCCCTGCCGCTCGATGTCAATGGCACCGAGGGCACCAACGGTACCAATGGTCATTCGACTGAACCTTTACCGGCGGATACCCAACGTCTGGCGTAGTCCCTATCGTTTCTAAAGCGTAAGAAGCCTCTCCCTGCTCCGGCGGGAAGGGGCTTTTTTCTGCTCCCTTTTGGCATATACTATGAGAAACGTATTGGAGATACTACGATGCTGGCACACCGTATGGAAACGACGCTTAAGCAGGACGGCACAATCACATTAAGCGGCTTGCCATTTCATACAGGTGAGGTTGTTGAAATCATCATTCTTGCGCAGCCCGCACATACCCTTCCATCTGTTCGCTACCCGCTCCGCAACATACCAACTCACTATGATCGCCCAACCGAGGCAGTTGATATTCCGCGGGAAGTGTAATGGACAACTCGCAAGCCAGAACTGCCACAGAACACCCACGCCCAATCGGACCCGAGATCGGGGATGCTTTCGGCATGCTCTTGATGGAGTGTTGGGAGTGCAATGGGGAGCCTAATCGCGTGCTGGAGTTCGTTGAACGGGATGATGGGTACCTTGCTGCGGGCGATGCAAGCCGCTACTTCGCCCCATCGGAGGCCTGGGGTACCCTGGATAGGTGGGCCTGTGCTCAGGCACATGGGCGCATCCTTGATATTGGGAGCGGTGCGGGACGACATGCGCTCTACCTACAAAATGTTGGTCATGAGGTCGTAGCGCTTGACGTTTCACCGCTCGCCGGGGAAGTTTGTCGCCGTCGAGGCATGGAGCAGGTCGTGACCGGAACAGTTCCAAATCTCCTTGTGCCGGAAGTGAAACCCTTCACCTCGTTTCTACTGCTCGGCAACAATCTTGGCCTGCTCCGGGACACACAGAACGCGCCCCACTTGCTCCAGACGCTGGCGGAATTGGCAACTCCCAATGCGGTGATCATTGGTCAAGGAACGGATCCGTATCGGACAGAGAGTCCACTCCATATCGCCTACCATCAACGAAACAGAGTTCTGGGACGCATGCCGGGGCAGATCCGGATGAGGGTACGCCACGAGAATATCACAACTGATTGGTTCGACTACCTGTTCACGAGCATTGAGGAACTGCGAGGCCTCGTAGCCCCTTCAGCTTGGCGGTTAGAGCACTATGAGACGGAAGGTGCTAGCTATGTGGCCGTGCTTCGTCTCTCAGATTGACCGATCTTACTAACATAGGGATACGTAATGGAGTCACTCATCTCATGCGTGTTGCTTGATGTCGGTAGAACATTGTGGTCGAGTCAATGGCCAACTGAGGCTTGGTCATCGCCCGGTCACCCAGCAGCTGCTTCAGGAGTGCTAGGTCGCCCTCATCCCACGGCTCGATATGCACGGCGCTCTAGTTGGACATGTCGCTCTGCATCATTATGACTCGTGAGCATCCATGTAGGCTCGCAGCAGCGCATTGATCGTGGTCTGATAGCCGCGCCCTTGCTTTCTAAACCACGCTAACACATCCTTGTCCACGCGCAACGTGACCTGCTCCTTTGGCGCAACAGGCTGCAAGCCCTGACGTACAACAGCACGCGCAAACAGCTCAGGGGATACTTCCGGGCTCTCGGAGAGGTCAATGTCGTCATCGTGCATGGCATCGAGGCGCGCCCAGTCAGTTTGTGATTGCTTTGAAATAGTTGCTTTCTTCATACTTAGTCGCCCTTCGCACAGAAATAATGCGGATCACCACATCCGTCTCCGTATGGACAATGGCCACGACACGGTCGTTGAGCAAGCCGAATGTGATGAACCAGTCTTCCGGGTAGTCGAAGCGATCATCAAAGATCGTAACTGTCTTGCCCTCAAAAACCGCTTCGACGTCAACGAAATCAATCCTGTGCTTCTCGAGATTGGATTGGCGTTTTGCTTCATCCCATGCAAACTCCACGCCCGTCAGTGTAACGACAAAATGTAACTACGTCAAGTTTGTGCCATGATGGTCAGGGCTGCGCTGAAAATGTGTTCACAGTGATCCCGAGCTGCCAAAAGACTACCGCACGATCACCGAACAGCACGCATCACAAGGCTTGGGAGTCAGTGCTATCTCCTGCTGGGAAGTAGCAAAGTTAGTTGAAAAAGGTCGTCTCTCTCTTCCCTGTCCGGTTGCTGCATGGAGCCAGCATGCAGTGGTCAGTTGTTCAAAGGACGAGTAGCCGCATCGAGACCTGCTTCGACAATCTCTAGCGCAGTCTGGACCCGTAATGCCCAACGGCTTGCATCAGCATCGTATGCATATGCTGCTGCACGTTGGGCTGCACCATCAACAGCGTACGATTTATAATGATCCGGCACTTCCCAAGCTAGACCATCCGCCGCGATAAACTGCACGTTAAAACCTGCCCGGTGCAGCAGCATAGGCCATTCTGCATCGGTGCCAATCGCGTTCCCCGGCGGACTGTTCCGCATGAGAAATTGCACGGCGCGCAGGCTAAAACCGCGTGAGCCGCCACCAAGGTCAACAGATTGCCCAAGCAGATGTGAGAAGATCGTATTGATAATGGTTTCGGTTTGTTGAAGGGCTTGGGCATGCGTATCAAATGCTTGCCGGGTACGACCAATAATCAAACAGTCAGTTTGCTGGAGTTGTGTAACAATGAGTGGTACCTCATGTGCTGCAGTCTCAAACCATCTTAACATTCGTTCGAAGTCGACGTAGTGGACGTAGTCAGCGCCAGTTGTACCCGCCTGCTGAATCGCTGTATGCCGACCCCAAGCCCAATTATGCGCGAGAACAACAGCCACAAGTGGGAACTCTTGAAGCGTTTGTACAATCTCCGGATCACTATCGGGTGGCATCACGACAACGATACGTGAATAAAGCTGTGCCAGTTGAGGGTAGGCCTGCTGAAAACGAACTAGTTCACCGCGCACTTTCCAGGCGCAGGCTAAGGCCACATTGTTCCTGCTAGTCACTCAAGCCTCCTCGTTTGGCAGCATCGCCCTCTCACTCTGCTATGCTAAAATCTACCTATAGGTGAACCTATGACTACGGTAGCACAGCTTATCACTGCTGATGCCCTCCTGCAGATGCCCGACGATGGCTTCCGGTACGAATTAGTCCAAGGAGAACTACGCCGCATGTCGCCTGCGAGCTATCGTCACGGCAAAATCATCATCAACATCACCCTGTCTCTAGCACAACATGTCCGAGACCAACAGCTTGGTGATGTGTATACAGCGGAGACCGGCTTTAAGCTGGCTACTGATCCTGATACGGTACGCGCCTGATGTCTCGTTTGTGCGCTGTGAACGGGTTGTAACCGTCAGTGATCAGGAAGGTTATTGGCCCGGCGCACCTGATTTGGCTATCGAAGTCATTTCACCGCATGATTTATATACTGATGTTGAAGAAAAGGTTATCGAATTTCTCCAGACAGGGACTGGCATGGTCCTCGTCGTTAATCCACGTAGGCATACAGCGGCGGTCTATCGCGCTATGGCAGATATTAGCATCCTCACCGAAGATGACACCATTGACGGCGAGGATGTGGTGCCAGGGTGGATACTAGCAGTACGTGATGTCTTCGTCTAAACGGCAGCCTGTATACGTGAGTACTCATTTGCCTCTTCCCGCTCCGATGGGAAGGGGGTTTTACTAGCCACATTGTGTAAGCTGACGGATCACCCATGGATCATCTCTTCCTTGGCATCGATGCTGGCGGAACACATACGCGTGTCATGATCGTTGACCAGAGCGCCGCATTACGTGCCTACGTGGAAGGTCCTGGTGTGCATCCTCTCCATCCTATTGAGAGCCAAATGCATGTTCACCACGCGATTCTGCGTGCCCTGGCCGAGGCACAGGGGCAGATAGGCAGGTCGTACACGTTGTGGCCGGGCTTGCGGCCACGATGGTCCGACCACGACCGACTGGGCAGCAGTGTGCACAAACGTCCCTGGTCTCGTATGTCCTCGGACACAGCTCAACGATGCCGTCCTCGTTCACGTTGCAGCCGGACGTCCAGCACCGGCTGTCCTCGTGATTGCCGGTAGCGGGTGTAATATGCTCGCAGTGCTGCCCGATGGATCGACCGTGCGGGCAACGGACTTTCGATTTGTGCCCCGTGTTCCAGCGGCGGTCCTCGCCATGCACACCGTGCTTCGCGTGCTCGCGGATGAAACTCAGGCGGCGGATCAGTCGTTGGTCCAAGCCGTACTCGACTACTGGGAAGTAGCCGACCGAGAGACGCTGTGGAGACTTGGCAGCCACGGCTTCCTTGCTAACCCTGCGGATTACGTCGGACGCATGGGAGGAATGGCACCCCTAGTAACAGCAGCGGCAGTCCAGGGTAGCCCACTAGCGCGTGCTATCTGCGACCGAACCGTGGACGAAATCTGGTTGGGCATTCACCTCGTTGGCCGATGTTGCCATGCCTCACAGGTACCCCGCATCCTGCACGGTAGTGTGATCCAAAGCTCCTATTTCAGCGCGGCGATGGCACGTACGAACACCTTACCAATGAATCAGCGGTATGTGATTCAGCCGATACCAGTCACACCGGTCGTCGCTGCCGTTCTCCTTGCTGTTGAGCAAGCAGACATCTCCCTCGACCACGACGACCTCGTTCGCCTCACCGAAGCCATGCTGACATCAACGGGCAACTCTTCACCACCATGACGCTTGGGCCGGCGCGTGGCAAGCGTTGGCTAGCCAGACGTTCAAGCATCCGTAATTCGGCCTCAACTTTGGTGTACGCCCTGTATGTCATGCCTCCAGATCCGCAACATGAAGGACTATCCGCTCCCGTTCACATACGTCGCTGCCCCTTGACAACCCAAGCCCATATCTGTATGGTCGGTCTCAGGCCAGTGTCGGGACATGGTCAGAGAACTGTTCCGGTGTGGGGATTGTATGGCACTAGCTCATCTCGGATAAAGCATGAAGGGATCTGGTATGCGCCTTCAACGAAACGGTGGACGATGGCTCGTGTGTGGCCTAGCGCTACTGATCAGTTTACTGCTGGTCATGACGGGCTCCAGGGGAGTGCATGCGAATTCATCCACTTGGAGTCCTACCGGCAGCATGACTACCACCCGCATCGGTCACACGGCGACGCTACTACCCAATGGCCAGGTCCTCGCCGCTGGTGGTAGTGGGGAGGCAGGCACTCTCGCAAGTGCAGAACTGTATAACCCTGTCAGTGGGACGTGGACACCAACTGGTAGCATGACCACCTCCCGTTACCAGCATACGGCAACGCTACTGCCTAGTGGCCAAGTCCTCGTCGTTGGTGGCGAGAATAGCGGCTTCACCCCCATCGCGAATGCTGAACTGTACGACCCTAACCGCGGGATCTGGACACCAACTGGTAGCATGGCCACCGGCCGGGAATTGCACACGGCGACGCTGCTGCCCAACGGCCAGGTCCTCGTCGCCGCTGGTTTGGACGCCACCTTCACTGCTATTGCAAGCGCGGAACTGTACGACCCTAGCAGTGGAACGTGGACATCGACCAGTAGCATGACCGCTGCCCGCTTTGCTCACACAGCGACATTGCTGCCCAACGGTCAAGTCCTCGGCGCTGGGGGTGATGGCATCTTCGGCCCCCTCGCGAGCGCCGAACTGTACGACCCCAACAGTGGAATGTGGACATTGACCAGTAGCATGACCGATGCCCGCCTTCGTCATACAGCAACACTGCTTCGATCTGGGAAAGTCCTCGTTACTGGTGGTATTTACGGTGACTCCCTCGCAAGTGCTGAACTATACGACCCAGGCAGCAGGACATGGTCACCAACCGGCAGTATGACGACGTCCCGCTATAATCACACGGCGACGCTACTCCCCAATAGTCAGGTCCTTGTCGCTGGCGGCACTACTGACATCTTCATCGATGCGAGTGCGGAACTGTACGACCTAGGCAGTGGGCAGTGGACACTGACCGGGAGCATGTCCACTAGTCGATCCCAGCACACGGGGATGCTACTGTCCAATGGTCAAGTCCTCGTCGCTGGTGGCCAGATAAACAACCTCACCCCCCTCGCAAGTGCCGAACTGTATGGAATACCCCTTCTACCGACGAGGACCCCGCGGCGGACCAAGACGCCCACACCTAGTCCGACAACCAGTACGCCAACCAGCACACCGACCGCGACTGCTACACCCATACTGCCTACAAGCACACCGACCACGACCAGCACACCGATGCCGCCGACCATGACTAGCACTCCGACTACGACCATCACGCCAACCATCACAAGCACATCCGCGCCGACCAGCACGCCGACTATGACTGCCACGCTAACTTCGACCAGTGTTCCACCGCAGTATGCAATCTATCTGCCGTTGGTCCAGCACTAGTCAGGGGGTTTACTAGCGACCGGCCCTATGATAGCCATTCCAGGGACACCTCCAGCACGTCTGCTATAATAGGAGGTCACAGAGCATAGCAACCCCTTAGTGATTGTGTTGGAGGCTTTCATGTCTGGGCATAGTAAATGGCATTCTATTCGCCGATCAAAAGGCATCCTTGACCAGAAACGTGGAGCGGTTTTTACCAAGCTCGCACGTGAAATTATCGTCGCGGCCCGTGAAGGTGTGGCCGAGCCTGATAGCAACTTCCGGCTGCGGCTGGCCATTGATCGCGCGAAAGCCGCAAACATGCCGGGTGAAAATATACAACGAGCGATCGACCGCGCTGCCGGCAAGGGCAACGAGGCCGCGATTGAAGAGCTCTTTTATGAGGGCTACGCCGCCGGCGGTATCGCTGTAATTGTCCATGCAGCCACCGATAACCGCAACCGCACGGCCGCCGAAGTGCGCACCGCCTTCAACAAGGGCGGCGGTACACTCGGCGAAGCGGGCTCGGTCGCTTGGATGTTCGATAACAAAGGCCAGATCACCATTGAGATGCCGCCCAACAAGCCCTTTGATCCTGATGAAGTCATGCTGCAAGCGATCGATGCAGGTGCCGACGACGTGCAAGTCGACGGTAACGATATCGAAGTGTTTACCGATCCCACCGAGTTGAATAACGTGCGCCAAGCGCTCATGAAGGCCGGTCTACCGGTCACGAACGCCGACCGCACCATGACACCCAAGACGCCTTTTACACCTAGTGAAAAAGAGGCACTTTCGGCACTCCGCTTGATCGACAAGCTAGAAGATTTGGATGATGTGCAAAAGGTCTACACGAACCTCGACGTCAACGACGATCTGATCGAAAAGTTTGAGGCTGCTGCCTAAAAAACCTCTTAACTCCCCTCTCCCCCAAGTGGGCAAGGGACCCGCGCAGGTGGGGAAGGGGTTGGGGGTGAAGGGTTGAAGTGCGGACACTTGGCATTGATCCAGGCACAGCAACCATGGGTTGGGGTGTCGTAGAAGATGATGGGGCGGGTGGCCAGCAATTGGTCGCCTACGGTGCCTTAACCACGCCCAAAACGCTGCCGCTCGCACAACGACTACAGCTGCTCTACAACGGTCTGGAGACACTTATCGCCTTGTATAAACCCGATAGCGCCGGCATCGAAGAGCTCTTCTTTAGCAAGAATGTAACGACCGCCCTGGCCGTAGCTCACGCCCGGGGCGTTGCTATGTTGGCGCTGGCGAATGCTGATGTGCCGCTCGAAGAATATCGCCCCATGGCCGTCAAGCAGGCCATGACCGGCTATGGCCATGCCGACAAGCACCAGATGCAAGAGATGGTGCGCCTTCAGCTGGGCCTTGATACCATCCCCAAGCCCGATGACGCCGCCGATGCCCTGGCGATCGCGCTGTGTCAGGCGCATAGTGCCGTAGTTCGCTCACGCTACCAAGAGAGTTCCTGATGTCAACAACCTGGCAGGGTGCTGACTTAGATGAGATGGCCCCCAACAATTTTATTGTGCGTAACGAGCGGGTCCGGCCCTTCTTACGTGGTGAAGGTACACTCTCAGGCTCACACTTTCTGCTCGAAACCTGGCGGCGCGATGGGCTGATTGCTCGCATTCGCAGTGCGGGTCTGAGCGTCCGCACCTTGCTTGACCGCGTGAACGCCTTGCCCACAGTGCCATCCGAGCGCACGGTTGGACCGCAAGTCTTTCGACCGCTGGGCACGGCCAAGGAGCAGTGGGCCGGCTTTGATCGGGCGCGCTTGCGCTGGCGTGACTTGCCCATCGTAACGCATGAAGGGCGTCGCGGCGTCGAAGTGCTGGTCGACGAGCCGGTACGACGGCGCAAAAGCCGGAGTGGAGGCGATTTTTTTGTGATCGTGCCACAAGGTACCGGTGGTGCCGGGCTGCTGGCGGTTGATGAAGAAGCCGCTCTACTTCAGGCCTACGCGCTGCTTGGCAACAGCCATGAACTGGCCCGTCTCCACTTCACCAAAGTGGATGACCACTACCATGTGCAAGGCGACGGCGTCATCCTGCCGCCGCGCCACGCCGAGACGCTCGATCTCCTCTCCGCAGGCAAGACACGCTGGACGTTCGGCCCCACCACATCGGCACTGGCCGAGCGTGTCTTTGAAAAGTTAGCGATTGTTCTATTCCCCGGCATACCACTTGCAACAGATACGCCAACCAAAGGAGCATGATAATGGATTTTGACGACCTGCTAGATCTCTTAGAAGGATTGCCGGCGCGGACCTACGGCTATGTTGGGCTAGCTGCCTTGTTCGGACCGCTCCTGCTACGCCTCTTGGGATTGAAGACGCTGGGCAACCTCCTCCGTCCTGCCGCGCTGGTTGTACTGTTGGGTGGCCTGTATGCCAAACAACAGGAGATCCTGAAGCGGTTTGGCCAACAAGGTGGGCAATCATAGAGCCTTTAGACGGCCAGATCACAGGACTAATCCGTGTTTTACAATGGGGTAATCACGGCTATAATGCTTGGGACGGGGCGTCGCCCCAGCTGTCGAGGATACTATGGCCCGCATCGGGATTCTTATCGTCGCGTATAACGCCGAAACCACGCTGCGCAGTGTACTGCAACGCATTCCGCAGCCGATCATGGATAAAGTTGAGGAAATCTTCGTTTTCGATGATTGCAGCCAGGATGCGACCTACGAGGTAGGTGAGCAGCACAAGCAGAGTATCGGCGCAGACAAGCTTTCGATCTACCGCAACCCGGTTAATCTGATGTATGGTGGCAACCAGCGGCGAGGTTATCAGTATGCCATTGAACGCGGCCTCGATATCGTCGTACTGCTACATGGCGATGGTCAATATGCGCCCGAGATCATGCAGGATTTGTTGACGCCGCTAGAAACCGGCCAGGCCGATATGGTCATGGGCTCTAGGATGCTTGTGCCGGGTGCTGCTTTGCGCGGCAGGATGCCCCTATATAAGTTCGTGGGCAACCGCATCCTGACCACGCTCCAGAATCTGTTGGCTGGTACACGCTTCAGCGAATTCCACTCCGGCTACCGTGCCTATTCAGTCCCCGCCCTGCGACAGGTCGAGCTTGCTGATCTAACCACCAACTGGCACTTCGATACCCAGATTATCTTACAGTTCTTAAAGCGCGGCTATCGCGTCACAGAGGTGCCGATCCCAACCTATTATGGCGATGAAATCTGCCATGTGAATGGGATTCCCTATGCCCTGAACTGTGTCCGCGAAGTCTTCTTGTATGCCCTACGTGATCGCTGGAGAGTGCGTGCTTCATTACCGTCTGCATCACGACCCCAAAAGTAGTCATCAACAAATTGTCTGGCTCCTGAACCATCTCAATCATGATCCGGTCTTGGATGTAGGCGCGGCCCAGGGTTTCCTGGGCCAACTGATGCAAGGGACCGGGCGGGTCATTGATGCCGTCGAGCCAAACGAGTATTGGGCCGAGCGAGCGCGCCCCTATTACCGGCACGTCTTCGCATCAACCATCGAGCAAGCACACCTTGCGTCTGCGACCTATCCGGTGGTGGTATGTGCGGATGTGTTGGAGCATACCGCCGATCCTGTCACTGTGCTCAAGCAGTTGCGTGAGGTCGCGACCGCTGATGCCGTCTTCGTGATTTCGCTACCAAATGTTACACATGTAGCTGTACGCTTACTGCTGCTTGCCGGTCAATTTCCCCAGATGGAGCGCGGTATCTTGGACCGCACGCATCTCCATTTTTGGACCCGTGCCACCGCGACTGCGATGCTGCGTGAGGCCGGTCTGCGGGTAGAGCGCGTGCGGCCCACCGGCTTTCCTTTGGACGAGCTCTGGCAACAAGGCGCAGACACGCTCCCATTTAGGCTGCTCATGCGCTTGCAGCATCTGCTCTTGCTTGCCGCGCCGACGCTGTTCGCCTGGCAGTGGGTCTTCGTCGCTCGTCCCCTCGCACAACCATGCGCTCACAGCCGCTCAACATAAACCGCTCAACTGTCGGCCTTCGCCCAGCTTGGCTCCAGCGTGATTGGGTGATTGGGCTGATCTTGGCTTTACTCCCGCTGCTCCTCTTCGCGGCGGAAACACTGGCTATTCGCTCATTTTTCTATCACGATGTCCAATATTATTTCTTCCCCTATCATAAGCTCGTCGCCGATCTCATCCACGCCGGTCAACTGCCGCTATGGAATCCCTACGCATTTAGCGGCATTCCGCTGTTAGGCGATGGCCAAACCGCCATCTTCTATCCCCCGAACTGGCTCTTCCTGTTCTTGCCCACCGGTTGGGCCTTAAACCTGGTGATCCTACTCCAGTTCTCGATTGCAGGCGTGGGCATGTGGACCTTGACCCGCAGTCTCAGCCTAGACCGTGCGCCGGCTCTTCTGGCTGCCCTGAGCTATATGTTCAGTGGTTTTTTGACGACCCGCATCGTCCATCTCTCGATCATTAGTGGTGCAGCGCTGATTCCGCTGCTCTTCTGGGCCGTCGAACGCTTCCTCCAACAACGCACGCTTCGCCGCTTCGCCAGCGCCGCAGTATGCGTTGCCGTCCAAGCCGTTGCCGGCCATCCTCAGGTCCCGGTCTATACCGCCTTCGCTCTGGGCCTGTATGTCTTGGTCCAAGCTGTTGCATGTATATGGTCCGTACGTAGTTGGCGGCCGGTGCTTGCACTCGTACAACTAGGGGGAATGTACCTCGCGGGCTATGCCCTGGCTGCGATCCAGTTGCTGCCCTGGTTCGAGTTTGCTGCACTATCTCCACGCGCTGCAGGTGCCACCTACGATTTTGTGACCGGCCAATCGATTGCCCCCGGTGATTGGTGGATGTGGTTATTTCCCTACGGCTGGGGTGGCGTCCAGCAAAATGCCTTTGAGCCGGCGAGTTTGTATATTAACCGAGCGATCTATATCTGGGAGCGTGCCGCCTATATTGGCATCCTGCCACTGATCCTTGCCATCGTGGGCATCCTCAGCCTACTCCGACCTGTCGTGACGACCGCTGACGATCTCCCCCCCGGCAACACACTCACCCGTCCCGCGTTTGGCGGTCGCATCCAGGGTTGGGCCTTGGTGACAGTGCTCGTTGCCGGTGGCCTCATCGCTGCAGGTCGCCACACCCCATTTGGTCATCTCGTTTATCTGGTCCCGGCGATGGGGAAGCTGCGTGCCTACTCACGAGCAATTATCCTGGTCTCATTCGCCGCCAGTGCCCTGGCTGCCTACGGTGCTCAACGCATCCTTGTAGCCACGCCCCGCGACTGGGCCCGTTTTCGACCCCTCGTCGGGATAGTCGTGGTTGTGGTGGCTTGGCTGATCGGCAGTGCTCTGCTCCTAGCGCACCATTCCGACATCTTGCCCAATCTGGCACCCGCTGAACTGCGCAGGCACCTCGATAAGACCCAGCCGAACGGCCTAGTACCGCTCGTCCTTGTCGCAGGCTCGGCCCTCGCTTTGGCCTTAGCGCGACGTCGTTATGGGCAATGGTTATTGATCGGCTTGGTAGGGCTCGATCTCGGCGTCTTTGCCACCTCCTTCAACCCCACAGCTGCCGGCAACGTCTTCGACACCATCCCCGCAAGTGTCAGCTTCTTACAGCGCGACCCCTCGCTCTACCGTGTCGCCACCTATACCCATAATGATGGCCTAGCACCGGCCGTCGCCCAGGAGCAACTTGCCATCAGCTGGAGTATGGCGTATGGCATCAGCAGCATTAATGGCTTCAACTCCCTGCAGCCGCGCCGCTATACCGACCTCTTGTTCGGACCCGATGTTGGCGATGTCTCCTATGGCTTTTTGGACGAGGAACGTCTGCTCCAGCCCGATCAGCCGTTGTTAAGCTTGCTCAACGTCAAGTATGTGCTCCAACAGCCGGAATCGAAAGCACATCCCGGTCCCGACTGGACTCCGGTCTATCACGACAACGCCGTCACCATCTTGCGCAACCGTAAGGCCTGGGATCGTGCCTTTTTTGTTGATCAAGTCATGCCGGCTACGGCCCAAGCAGCGCTCGAAGGTCTCCGCAATGCAAGCTTTGCGCCACAGCAAGTCGCATTGGTCGAAGGTATCGCTCCCGCCCTCACCGCGTCATTAGCTCATGCCTCCAGCCGCAGTGTGGTTGAGGTAATCCAGCCCAG
The DNA here is from genome assembly GCA_013821605.1 of Herpetosiphonaceae bacterium. Lineage (GTDB taxonomy): Bacteria > Chloroflexota > Chloroflexia > Chloroflexales > Kallotenuaceae > JACDGP01. The sequence goes on along the minus strand of JACDGP010000027.1, from coordinate 7,649 downwards.
AGTTGACTCCGAAATCATCAAAACGACCAACGATTATCGCCGCTTGCTGCTGGTCAGCGAGCCCTTCTTCAACGGCTGGCAGGCCGACATCGACGGCCAGCCCACGACGATCTACCGCGCCGACTACGTCCTACGCGGCGTGATCGTCCCTCCCGGTACGCACACCATTACCTTCCGCTACCGGCCAACCTCGGTGCTTGTGGGAGCGGGGATCAGTGGCATGATGGTGCTGGTGCTGGCCGGGTTTGCACTGCGGCAACGTCGCCAGCTATAGGGAAACTTAACTGCTAAAGCTGCAAACGAATGGTCTCCGGAGTCAAGATACTGTGCCTAATCTCTCCGTGCCGAGCCCATCGCCAACGCGTCGCCATTGCCGTCCAGTATAGGCTGGCACGACTATTGCCTATAGTCCCTCGACTGTTCTGGTAGACGCGACGTGCATAAGCACTCCCTCCTGACGAATACCCCAGCGGTTAAAACGATACGAGGCAGTAAGTGGCGCTGTGAGGGCGGAGTCCCACGCTGTCCGCGATGAGAGGAAGCAACGACGATGGCGAAAACGGTTGTAGGCTTATTCGAACAACTGAGTGATGCGCAAGCCGCGATGAACGAGCTGAAAAATGCGAGCATCACCGGCAATAATGTGCGGCTAATTGACAAAGCTGGTGGTCGCATTAACAAGGCATTAGCTCAAGCGGGCGTGCCACAGGACGATGCCGATCAGTTTGACGAAGGTGTACGCAACGGCGGCGCATTAATTATTGCTCAAGCGCTACCGGACACTGAGGCCATGCAGGTCGTGGATATTTTGGATCGGCATCATGTAGTCGACCTTGATAACCGAGCGCGTACTACACAGCACACTAGCTCCGTCGCCGCGACGACGAGCAGCCACAGCACTACTACCAGTAGTGCCGCCAGCAGCCAGCGTGCGAAGGGTGCAACCAGGAACTACGCTGGCAACGAGATGGTAGTGCCGATCATCGAGGAAGAACTCCAGGTCAGCAAGGAGCAGGTCGAAGGCGGCGGTGTGCGCGTCCAGACCCATGTCACCGAGAAGCCGGTGACTACTCAGGTGTCGCTGCATGAAGAAGAGGTACACGTTGAACGACGCCCGGTGAACCAGCCGGTTGATGCTGCGATGCTTGATCAGTTCCAAGACGCGAGCGTTGACGTCCGCGAAATGTCTGAGCGAGCCGTCGTCAACAAGCAAGCACGCGTCGTTGAGGAAGTGGTCATCAATAAAGAGGCGCATGACCGGACGGAGAACATCCAGGACACGGTGCGGCGCACCGATGTGAACGTCGAGGAACTCAAGGACGTTCAGCACACCACCCATATCGACAGCGCGACGACCAGCAAGTCGCAGAAACGCAAGAACAAGCGCTAAGGTCGTCACGTCAATCCAATTGAGAGATGAGAGAAGGTTATGAGCAAGAACCCAGGGAAGAATGCCGAGAGCGGGGCAGAAGTGTACGAAACGTCCACGCCAGCAACTCGACCGACCACTATGCGAGAAACTCGCACCTTTACGCCCTCGCCCACCATTGAGGTCGAGCGTCCTATGGTGATGCCCACCGACCGCGTTCGCTGGGGGCCGATTATCGCCGGATTATTCGCCGCTCTATCGACCCTCGCACTATTGACCGTACTCGGGATCGCGCTCGGTGCGTCGGCCTTTACCCCCGGCGATCGGGCCAGTAGCTTTGGTCTTGGTGCCGGGATCTGGGGTGCGATCAGTGCGCTCCTGGCGTTTGCGGTTGGCGGCTGGACGGCTGCGCGCACTGCAGCAGCTGGCACGCGTAACGGCGGCCTGATCAACGGAACAATGGTCTGGGTTGTCGCCATTCCGCTGTTGCTGTACGCACTAAGCAGCGGCATTGGCTCGATTCTAGGAACGGCCGGACGTGTGGCTGGAACGACTGCCCAGATCGTGGCCCCCGCAGCAGGTCAAGCAGCGAATCAGGCAGCTAACAGCCCCGGTGCACAAGCAACGGCGCAAGCGGGAGCTGCGACGGCTATTGCTGGCGTGCAGCAAACAGCCGAGGCCGTGCGTAATGCGGTCGCAGATCCAAATAATCAAGCTACCGCTGCTAGTGGCATTAAAAAGGCGGCTTGGGGTGCGTTGGGTACCCTATTATTGAGCTTAGCTGCAGCAGCCGGTGGTGGTCTTGCCGGTTCGCGACGGCTGCGTGACGACGCGCAGGCAGTCTAACCGGCATCCGACCATTCGTTGACGAGCCCCGACCGCCACAGACGCTGTCATGCATCTGTGGCGGTTCGCATAGAGCTTCGCAACACTATAGGAAGAGCACGCATGGATAGTCAATATCGTGAACTCAAGCGCCGGGTACTAGCGGCCGACTTGTTGACCAAACAGCCTCACCACGCCCTGCGCGTCATCATCCGGAACCTACTCCTGTTAACAGGCAGCATAGTGCTGTTCGCCCTCTTTCACGCACCCTGGGCACTAGTCCTAAACGCGGTGATGTTAGGGGTTATTTTTGGACAACTCGCCTATATTTTGCATGATGCCGGCCACCGTCAGCTGTTCAATGGGTCCCGCCAGAATGCGTTGGCAGGCCTGATCCACGGCAACCTGTTGTTAGGGGTCAGTTATGGGTGGTGGGTGATGAAACACAACGACCACCACGCGAATCCGAATCAGCTAGACGCAGACCCTGAGCTAGACATTCCGATTATCGCGTATACACCCGCGCAAGCCCTCGCGAGTCGCGGCCTGACACGCTGGTTGATGCGCTACCAGGCCTTCTGGTTTGTGCCCTTGTTATGCTTGGCAGCACCCATTTGGTATTATTCGAGTGTGCTGTTTATGCTGCGCAGGCAGACCCGCTACCGCTGGAGTGAACCGATCCTCTTCTTGATCCATTGGGCGATCTACCTGGCGGTGCCACTGTACTTCCTAGGTCCCTGGGCGACGCTGCTTATGGTCGTCGTGCATCAACTTGTGACCAGTTTTGCACTCGCTAGTTCGTTCGCGCCGAATCATAAAGGCATGTTATTGATCGAGCCGGGAACCGATCTCGAGTTTCTACAGGCACAGGTTCTTACGGCGCGCAATATTCGGGGCAACCCGGTGACGGATTTCTGGTATGGTGGGTTAAATTACCAGATTGAGCACCATCTCTTTCCGACGATGCCACGCCCAAACTTGCGTGCCGGACAGGCCATTGTCAAGGCCTATTGCGCTGAGTGTCGAGTTCCATATTATGAGACCTCGATCCCGCAATCCTACCGTGAGATTCTCGGTTACCTCCACACCGTGAGCGCACCACTCCGCACCCGTGCGTCCTTGCCCATACTCACAACCGAGGAACGATAGCGAGCTTACTCCCTTTCTACCAGCACCTGACGAACAAACTCCATGCTGAGCTGGACGAGCGCTGGCGCTCGACTATAGTTAAGCGCATGTGGTGCACCGGGAACAACCTTGAGATATCCATCCGGCAGCAGTGCAACAAGTTCTTCAATCCAACGCTGTGGCACAATTGGATCCTGACTTCCCCGGACGATCAGCGTCGGCATTGGCATGACAGGCAGCTTCTCCTCGATCCGATCAACCAACGCATAGTGAAGCGTTCGCAAAAACTCAATCGGGCCACCTTGCAAGAAGCCCATCAACTGGCACCCGAACATCGTTGGTCGCTCCAAGGGGATATCCAGCGTTAAGCGTCCCGCTTCGGCTAAAGGAGTCCGTGCCACGCGGTCCATCGTCGGTCCCGTCAGAATAGCCGCTGCGACGCGCTCAGGAGCCCGTGCTGCTACCTCCGCGACAACCTGGCAGCCCAACGAGTTGCCAAGCAAGATCGCCCGTGGGATCGCTAGCTCATCAAGCGCTCCCAACAGCGCAGAGCCAAGCCCCCGAATATCAAGCACCTCCTCCGGATGCTCACTCCACCCAAAACCCGGTAGGTCGGGAATATAGACTGCTCGGTCAGCCGCTAGCAACCTCCCCGTTGGGAGCATATACAGGCTGGAGATGAGCAGGCCATGCACGAGAACATAAGGGATGCGTGTGCTAGCCTGCTGTTCCGACACGCGGACGTACATGGACAATCCATCAACTGGAATGGTCCGTGCTGTGAAAGGGTGCATGAATCGCTGCATACTCTGGTAATAGCAAGCACTACACCACCTTCCTAGCAGCCCAATCGCTTCTGGTATACTGAAGGATAGCGAGTGCCAGGGGTTCTGTGAGGTGTAGGCGATTGCCAAACCCACTGACCTTTTTCTGCTCGTAACCAAAGGAGTTGTTTGCTTGGAGACTATTCAACAGGCTGCCGAGCGTACTGCCGCCAACGTTGAAACGGTCATCGTTGGGAAACGACGCGCCGTCGACCTTGTGCTGATTGCCTTGCTTTGCCGAGGCCATGTGCTGCTTGAAGACGTACCGGGCGTGGGCAAAACGGTTTTAGCTAAAAGTATCGCCCGCTCTATCGGCTGTGTCTTTCGCCGTATCCAATTCACGCCCGACCTGCTCCCCTCGGATGTCACAGGCGTCTCGATCTATAACCAAGGCAGTCAAGAGTTCGAGTTTCGTGCCGGCCCAATCATGGCACAAATCGTTTTGGCCGACGAGATTAATCGCGCGACACCCAAAACTCAGTCCGCCTTGCTCGAAGCGATGGAAGAAGCCCAGATCACGGTTGATGGTATCACGCATCATCTGCCCCAGCCCTTTATCGTGCTGGCGACCCAAAATCCGATTGAATACGAAGGCACCTTTCCCCTGCCCGAAGCTCAGCTTGACCGCTTTTTACTCCGTATTCATCTCGGCTATCCTGCGCGCGCCGACGAGTTGCAAATCTTGGAGCGGCAGCGCAAACAGCACCCCTTGGTAGCACTGGCACAGGTGCTTACCTCCGACGAGCTTCTGGAGATGCAAGAGCAAATCAAAGATGTATACGTTGACCCGTTGATTAACGAATATATTGTAAATTTGACGACCGCGACTCGTAATCACGAGGATGTGTACCTAGGGGCGAGCCCACGCGGATCGCTCGCGCTCTATCGCACGGCACAAGCCTACGCCGCAATCAACGGCCGCGACTATGTCATTCCTGACGACGTTAAGGCACTCGCCGAGCCGGTTCTTGGTCATCGCCTGATTATTAATCCTGCCGCCCGCATTCGTAATGTTCAGCCACCTGCCATTGTCAGCGACGTGCTCGGTGCCGTCCCCGTGCCCGGTGGTCGCCCTGGACGGCGCGCCGAGCGCGAAGCAATTGTGACCTAGAGGTACCTTGAAAGCTTTTGGTATCCTTGTCTTAGCGATGATCTGTTTTGTGATTGCCCAGGGCACCAGCATTCCGCTCTTCTTCACCCTCTTTTATGTGTTGCTGGTCTTGCTGGTATTGGCCTATATCTGGGCCTGGGTTAATCTGCAAGGCCTGGAGGTCAACCGCGAAGTTGGCCTCCGGCGCGCGCAGGTCGGGGAAGAATCACGCGAACGTTTGACCACGACCAATACATCACGTCTGCCAAAGCTGTGGGTCGAAGTGCGTGATCACTCCGATATGCCGCACCATGGCTCGGGCTTCGTGACCTATTTGCCGGGCCATGGCCGTCGCCGCTGGATCGCTCGCACGCCCTGTACCTTGCGCGGTAAATGGACCTTGGGACCAATCACGCTCCACACCGGCGATCCGTTTGGCATCTTCCGCCTAGAACGTCCTGTCGCGGGCACCAGTGAAATCATCGTCTATCCTGCAACCACACCCATTCCCACCTTTCGCCTGCCGGCCGCCGAGCTACAAGGCGGCACCGATGTGCGGACGCGAACCTTCCAGGTGACGCCCAATGTATCGACGATCCGCGACTACGTCACCGGTGACAGCTTCAACCGCATTCATTGGCGCTCGACCGCCCGCACCGGTAACCTGATGGTCAAAGAGTTCGAGCTAGATCCGACCGCTGACATTTGGATCGTCCTGGATCTCCACGAGCGCTCCCACTACGTTGCGGACGTCTTCCGCACCTTGTACCGCGATAAACGAGAGGGTCGTGAGATCCAGGTACCTGAGTCAACCGAAGAATACGGAGTCAGCTGTGCTGCCTCGGTCACCCAACATTTATTGAACGCCGGGCGTAACGTCGGTCTCTTAGCCTGGGGCCAGCACCGCGAGGTCATCCCGCCCGAGCGCGAATCCCGGCAACTCTACAAAATCCTTGAGTCGCTGGCAATGCTGCGCGCGCAGGGCACGCATGGCTTGGCCGAAGTGCTGGTCGCGGAAAGTGCCGTCTTCAATCGCTCCTCGACGGCCGTCATTATTACCTCGGCGCTCGATCCAACCTGGGTGCAAGGCCTGCAGCAACTGCTCTATCGTGGTATTCGCGCGGTCGTGATCTTTATCGACCCCGAGGGCTTTGGCAGCGTGCCCGGCACCAACGGTATCATGCAGCGCCTCGCTCAATTACGCGTTACCGCCTACCGCCAGCGCCGTGATCAACCGCTCGATCAAGCCCTCAGCGTACCAGAAGTTGCCACTGCCGGTCGCAGGTAGCACGAGAGCTGAACCATGGAGTACATCAAACCGGCGAAGCTCAATGCTGGCGATACCGTAGCGATCCTATCGCCCTCATGGGGTGGTCCCAGTCGTTTCCCAGTGATCTATGAGCAAGGGCTTGACGTCCTGCGCTCGGTCTTCGGTCTCCGCACCAAAGAGTATCCTACCGCCCGCGCCGACGCTGGTGATCTCTATACTCATCCGCAGGTGCGGGCTGCGGATATTAACGCAGCCTTTGCCGATCCCGAGGTCCGGGCGATCATCCCCAGCATTGGTGGCGATGACTCGGTCCGTATCCTGCCGTTTCTGGACCCGGTCACGATCATCGCCAACCCCAAAATCCTGCTCGGCTTCTCGGATACAACCACGTTGCTGGCCTATTGCAATCAGCTTGGACTCGTCACCTTTCAAGGGCCCAGCATCATGGCTGGCTTTGCCCAAGCTCACGCCCTGCCCCCAGCCTTTATCGAACATGTGCGTGCCATCTTGTTTGACGCGCCTCAAACCTACCAGTACCATCCCTATACGAGTTGGTCTGAAGGTTATCCCGATTGGGGTGCAAGCGAGCACATCGGGCAGACCAACCCCCAGCAGGCGAATTCCGAGGGCTGGCGGTGGTTGCAAGGGAGCGGGCGTGCACGTGGCCGCCTCTTCGGAGGCAATATCGAGGTGCTAGAGTTTTTGAAGGGCACACGCTATTGGCCTGCACCGGAGTTCTGGCATGGCAAGCTCTTGTTTTTTGAAACCTCAGAAGAGGAGCCCACGCCATCCCAGGTCAAGTACATGCTGCGCAATTATGGCATGCAGGGCATCTACGAGCAGATCGCTGGCATCTTGTTTGGTCGCGCACGCGGCTATAGCCTCTCCCACAAGCGTCTTCTTGAAGAAATAATCGTCACGGTGGTTGCCCAAGAGTTTGGTCGCCCGGATCTGCCGCTCGTCGCCAATCTAGATTTTGGCCATACTGATCCACAATGGATCATGCCACTAGGGGTTGAGGCCGAAGTCGATTGTACTCAGCAGAGCTTCCGTTTGCTTGAGCCGGCCTGCGGTGCCTTGTGACCGTCAGGAATGGATAACGTATGAAGCTGCTCCTTGAGCTACGCTTCCTCAACCTGCTGC
>JACDGP010000254.1 GCA_013821605.1 Herpetosiphonaceae bacterium | reverse complement strand
GGCCGATTTTGCCACAGAGTATGGTTCGCCCAAATGTATTGTGAAGCTCGGCTGCTGGGGTCCGGTTGTCCAGTGTAACGTGCCCAAGCGCGGCTGGATGAACGGTATCGGTGGTTGTCCCAACGTCGGCGGGATTTGTATCGGCTGCACGATGCCCGGCTTTCCCGATAAGTTCATGCCCTTCATGGACGAGCCACCGGGCGGCAAGCTGTCCACGAATGTCGTCGGTCTCTGGGGTGGTGCAGTTAGAGCGTTACGCGGGATTACCAACACCACGCTCGATAAGGAACCCAAATGGCGGCATAACCGTCCCGAACTAACGACCGGGTTTCATCCAACCACCTATTCCAAGAAATAGCGAAAGGGGTAATGCGATGGCCGTCGCGACAGAACCAACGAAAGTAGACTCGGCCAACTCCCGTAAGCTGGTCGAGATGTCGTGGGATCCGATCACCCGCATCGTTGGCAGCCTCGGTATTTATACCAAGATCGACTTTGATAATCGGGTCGTCGCTGAGTGTCACAGTACCTCCTCGATCTTCCGTGGCTACAGCATCTTCATGAAGGGCAAGGACCCGCGTGATGCCCACTTCATCACCAGCCGTATTTGTGGCATCTGTGGCGATAATCACGCGACCTGCGCGTGCTATGCACAAAACATGGCCTTTGGGGTCAAGCCGCCACCGCTAGCCGAGTGGATCGTGAACCTTGGCGAGGCCGCCGAGTATATGTTCGATCACAATCTCTACCAGGATAATTTGGTCGGCGTGGATTTCTGCGAGCAGATGGTCAAAGAAACCAATCCAAGCGTCTTCGCCAAGGCCGAGCAGACCGAGGCACCGCACGGGGACATCCACGGCTACCGCACCATCGCCGATATCATGCGTGCGCTCAACCCTTTCACCGGCGAGTTCTATCGCGAGACGCTGCAAATGAGCCGCTTGACGCGCGAGATGTTCTGCCTGATGGAAGGTCGGCACGTGCATCCTTCAACCTTGTATCCCGGCGGCGTTGGGACGGTGCCTACAGTGCAACTCTTCACGGACTACTTGGTCCGCCTCATGAAATACGTTGAGTTCATGAAGAAAGTCGTCCCGCTCCACGACGACCTCTTTGACTTCTTCTATGAGGCCTTGCCTGGTTACGAAGAGGTTGGTCGCAGGCGCATCCTCCTCGGCTGCTGGGGCTCCTTCCAGAACCCGGCCGTCTGTGACTACGACTATAAAACCATGAGCAAATGGGGCCGGGCGATGTACGTCACGCCGGGCATTGTTGTAGATGGCAAGCTCGTCACCACCGATCTGGTCGACATTAACCTGGGGCTTCGCATCCTGCTCGGTAGTTCGTATTACGAGGGCTGGGAGAACAAGGAGACGTTCGTCAAAAACGATCCCCTCGGCAATCCGGTCGACCAGCGCCATCCCTGGAATCAAACCACCATTCCCAAGCCCCAGAAGCGTGATTTCCAAGACAACTACAGCTGGGTAATGTCGCCGCGCTGGTTCGACAAGCAGAGTGGCGACTATCTCGCCTTGGATACGGGTGGTGGTCCTATCGCCCGCTTCTGGTCTACCGCCCTCGCCGGCCTGGTCGACATCGGCTATGTCAAGGCGACCGGTCACAGTGTCAAGATCTACCTGCCCAAGACCGCCATGATGGGCGAGGTCGAGTTCGAGTGGAAGATTCCGAAGTGGAGCAATGCCATCGAGCGTGACCGTGCCCGAACGTATTTCCAGGCCTACGCGGCGGCCACCGCACTGTACTTCTGCGAGCAGGCCCTGAAGGAGTTACACGCCGGCAACACCAAGGTCTGGAACGAATTTAAGGTGCCGGACGAGGCGATTGGTTGCGGCTTCCACGAAGCCGTCCGTGGCGTGCTATCGCACCACGTTGTGATCCGCGATGGCAAGATCGCCAACTACCATCCGTATCCGCCCACTCCCTGGAACGCCAGCCCGCGCGATATCTACGGTACACCGGGCCCATACGAAGATGCGGTGCAGGACTGCCCGATCTTCGAAGAAAACGGACCTGACAATTTCAAGGGCATCGACATCATGCGGACGGTCCGCAGCTTTGATCCCTGCCTACCCTGCGGCGTGCATATGTATGTCGGTGATGGCAAGGTGATCGAGGTCAAGCACTCACCGATGTACGGCGTGCAACCTCAGCCTTAAGGCCCTGTAATTCGCCCTCCGAACGCTGGTGTGACCATGCCAAGGGTCACGCCGGCACTTCCTAACAGTGCAGTGAGTAAGCATGAACGACACGCAAGCGGTCCAACAACGCATGCAGCGCATTGAGAGCTTGATCCACGAGATCCAGTCCAACGCCGACCCTGCGACACGGTCTCGAGCAGAAGAGGTGATTCGGCTGCTGCTTGAACTACATGGTGGCGGCCTGGAGCGTATGTTAGAGTTGATCTGGGAAACTGGCCCGGCGGGCGAAGCCATTATCCAAGATGTCTTCGTCCAGGATGACCATGTGGCGCACCTGTTGCTCTTGCACGGGCTCCATCCGGTGGACCTTGAAACGCGCGTCATAGGGG
>JACDGP010000156.1 GCA_013821605.1 Herpetosiphonaceae bacterium | reverse complement strand
CTACTGGTCCGACCGGCACGGCAACCAGTACAGCAACATCAACGAGTACGGCAACCGCGACGGGTACGGCAACGAGCACGCCAACGGTCACTGGTACGCCCGGTCCCATATGCCAGGATACCTACGATCCGGCCGGCGACCTACACTCGGCCAAAGTCATCCAACCCAATGCGCCGCAGACGCATGTCTTGTGTCCGGCAGGCGAGGAAGACTGGGTCTATTTCGGCGGTTTGGCCGGCAAGGTGTATACGATCGATATATCGCAGATGGATAATGGCCTCGATCTTTCGCTAGGCTTGTATGACAGCAACGGCAATCTGCTGGCCTTTAACGATGATTTTCCCCGTAACAATGATCCGACCGATCTTAAGCCACGAATACAATCCTATCGTGTAACTGCTAATGGTCTCTACTATGTTCGTATCCGTGATTCAGCGGGTGGCGGTGGCCTCGGCTTGACCTATACCGTCGTGCTCAATGGTGAAAGCTATGGGCCCACGCCAACCCAGATCGCCGAGCTTTGTACCGACCTGTATGAACCGGATGGCCTGCCCGAGCAGGCCCGTCTGATGGGCATTCGCGAAGTAGAAAAGAACAACAAGCTCTGTCCGTCTGGTGATGCTGACTGGACCAAGATGTTTATGAAGGTCGTCGCGACCTATCGCATCCGCACTGATAGCCACAGCTTGCCTGGTGCCGATCCGGTGATGGTGCTGGCCGATCGTGACGGTACGACGATCCTCGATTTCAACGATGATTCCAATAATACGCTGGACGCGCAGATCGATTTCTCACCGCCGGTCGATGGCTTCTATTATGTGCAGGTCAAAAATGTCGGCGATATTGGCAATCAATTTATTAGCTATGATTTGTACTTCGAGCAACTCAATGTGAGCGGTGGTACGTCGCCGACTGTAGGTGCTACCGCGACCACAGCGCCTGCGACACAAACGGCGACGACAACGGGTACAGTGGGCACGCCGACGGCGACGCCGACCGGTACGATAGGCACACCGACCAGTACGGCGACCTCGACGGCGACGGGTACAGCCGGTACCGGCACGCCAAAGGTTACAGTTACACCTTGTGCAAGCCCGACGCCCTACCCGGCACCTACTCCAACGCAAACTGCGCAACCTTGTGAACGCACCAGTGCAGCCGCCGCCATGCCAGGCCTTAAAGGACTACCGCCTTTCATCAACGGTCCGGCCAAGCAGTTTATTGATCCGGCGATGCAGCAGGTCTGGGCGCGGACCGATCAGGTCGTGGCGAGCCAGCAGACACCACGTACCTGGATCTGGGGCCCAGCTGGCTTATGGGGACGGGTCGAACTGTATCATGAAGCCAACGGCGGGGCGCGTCAGGTACAGTATTTTGATAAAGCGCGGATGGAAATTACCGACTGGAAGCGCGACCGTGCTAATCCATGGTTTGTGACCAACGGCTTGCTCGTCCAGGAGCTTGTTGACGGGCGCATACAAATCGGCGACAACCAATTCGTCCAAAATGTTCCAGCGAATATCCCGGTGGCGGGTGATGAAGGTGATACCGGTGGCCCGACGTATGCCTCATTTAGCCATGTGCTGGGCCGTAGCGCCGACCGTACCGGTGCAACAGTCAACACCAGCCTGCAGCATGATGGCCGCACCGGGGTTGCTGCCGCTCAACCTGGTGCCGATCTGGTGCATTATGTGCCCGAGACTGGCCATAATGTTCCGCGCGTTTTTTGGGACTTCTTTGCGGCGCATGGACCGGTCGGCGATGGGAGTCATGAAGATCAACTTGTCGATTGGGTCTTCGCCATGGGCTATCCGATCAGTGAGCCATACTGGACGCATGTGCGGATCGCTGGGGTCGAGCGTGATGTGTTAGTCCAGGCATTTCAGCGCCGAGTGCTGACCTATACACCAACCAACCCTACCGGGTGGCAAGTCGAAATGGGCAACGTCGGGCGACACTATTTTCTGTGGCGCTACCACGCGCAGCCTTAAAGCGCAGTTGCTATGCGTCCGTTATTTCCTGGCTCCATGCCGTCTGCCCCGCTGCCCGATCCTGATCGGGCGGTCTTGCTACGTCGCCCCCTGGCTGAACGCATCCTCGAAACACTGCATTACCTGGCTGAAGAGATCGAGCCACGGCGGGTTGGGAGCCTAGGTGAAGCACAAGCCGCCGGTTATATCGCCGGTCGCCTACGCCGCGTTGAGCAACAGGCGGTCGTGCGATCATTTCATAGCAATGCTCCACCTTCATTGGCACTGCTACTTGTGCTGCTCGCGACGGCCCTCGCTTTTGCAATTCCGTTGCTGCTCGCACCACCGTATGTGCCTTTTGCCGGTGCGACGAGCGCCGTGCTGGCTGCTCTGGCGGCAGGCCTGTTCGTTGATGAGCAAGCCGGCAGCGCGATCCTGGCACAAGTGCTGGGTCGCCCGGTGAGTCAAAGCGTGGTTGGGGTGCGTGGGGCGACTGCTACAACCGCACCCCGCACGCGAGCGATTGTGGTTGCGCCGCTGGACGGTCCACCACGCTCCCCAACGCGGGGGCTAAGCCGTACTGTGCTCGGGTTGCTTGTGCTTCAAACGCTGGCGTATGCATGGCTTGTCCTGGCTCAACGGTGGCCCTGGCACGCGTTGTTAAGTGTGCTGCTCGGTACGACTGGCTGTCTGATCCTGCTGATGGTCCACCAGCAGACTGCCCGCGTGCCTCAGCCGGCGGTGCTGGGAGCGGGTGAACTCGCGACGTTGATCGGTGTGGCCGAGGAGCTTAGCGCGCTCGAACATACCGAGGTTTGGACTGTCGCAGCGGGTGCGGCGGCGACCGGCGATGCTAGCTTACGCCATCTGCTGCGCCACTACCCGTTCGACCATACAACGGCGATCATTAATCTGGACCGGATCACCGGTGGCTCGCCCGTCTATGCCACCCGTGAAGGCGTGCTCCGTGAACGGCGCGCCAACCGGCAGTTGCTATCTCTGGCCAGCGCTGCTGATGCACATGATATGCGCATTAATGCCGAACCACGACCTCTGCGTCGCCGCACCCTAGCCCATCTGCCTTTGCGGCGGGGTTTTGCGGTTATTACGGTGACGAGTCATCCCGACATCCATACCCTCGCCAGTCCTGAGGTTGATACCATCGCCCGCTGTGTGTACCTGGTCGTTGGCATGCTCCGCGAGCTTGATGCGGGCGGCGGGGTCGTGCCTACTGATGTGCGGGGCATCTAAAGTCTGCGTGCAACTCACACGTTGTTGGCATAGCTTGTGCCGCAGGCCAGCAGCATGAACGAGCGCCAGTCTGAACGAAGCGAGATGGTTGCTGCGCAACTGCGCTCGCGCGGCATCCGGAACGAGCGTGTGCTCGCCGCAATGCACGCGATTCCACGCCATCGCTTCGTACTGAATGAATACGACGAGGCCGCCTATGCCGACCAGGCCTTGCCAATCTCGTGCACACAAACCATCTCACAGCCCTTTGTGGTGGCGCGAATGGCCGAAGCTTTGCGCCTCCAACCGAGCGACCGGGTATTGGAAGTTGGCACCGGTTCGGGCTATGCCGCCGCTGTGCTTTCGCAACTTGCTGCGGCGGTGTATACGCTTGAGCGCCACCACGAACTGGCTGCGGCTGCGGTAGCACACTTCGAGCAACTAGCGCTACGCAACATCTCGGTCGGTGTTGGCGATGGTACCGCTGGGTGGCCGGCCTATGCGCCTTATGATGCAATGAGTGTAGCGGCTGCCGGACCACAGATCCCCGCAGCACTACGCGATCAACTGGCCCTTGGCGGACGGCTGGTGATGCCGGTTGGCGAGCGTTCTGAGCAACATCTGCTGCTGCTGGAGCGGCTGTCGAACGGCGATCAGCTCTATGATCTTGGTACCGTGCGCTTTGTCCCTTTGATTGGTACCGCCGGATGGAAGGATTAAAGATATGCGTTTTCCTGCATCGCAAGGCGATCCTATAATGGCGAGCGGTCGTACCGAAGCCTTCGAGCTCCTCAAAGCCTACCTCGGGACGACGCTGGCCTTCGGCATTTTGCTCAACCGCCTATCGTCGTTTTCTATTTCTCAAGCAGCCGTGATCGCGGCCCTGACGGCAGGTGCCGGTTTTGTGGTCCATGAGCTTGCTCATCGTGTCGTCGCGCGCGCTTTTGGCGCACAAGCGCGTTTCTGGGCGAACAATCTGATGCTGCTCTTGGCGATCATTGGGGCCTTCTTTGTAGCGATTGTCCTGAGCTATGGGGCGATGGCTGTGTCGGCGTTGCTGTTGTGGCTCATTCGTCTCCAGCGTGTAACGCTATGATAACTGCCGATACCGGCGAGCTCGCACGCTTGATCGATCCATGGCTGGAGCATATGCGCTGGCGTGCCGATTTTGCGACGTGGCGTGCCCGGCGTATTCATAGTGAGGCCCATCAACAGGAGACGCTGGCCCAAACGACCGACATCGTCGGCGAATTGGCAGGCTTGCACCTGCTCGACCTTGGCTGTGGCATGGGTGGCTTCGCCGTCGCAGCGGCCCTTCAAGGCGCACAGGTGACTGCGCTCGATTACAACCCAGCGTATTGCCAGATCACCGCGACCCGTGCCCGCAAGTATCACTTGCCGATCCCCGTCGCGCAGGCAGCCGGCGAGGCATTGCCGCTGCCTGCGGCCACCTTCGATGTCATGTGCGCCTGGGATGTGATCGAACATGTTCAGCGGCCGGATGCGGTGCTCCATGAGGCGGCACGGGTGCTCAGACCAGGTGGTACGTTATTAATGACGGTGATCAATCGCTTTGCCTTCCGCGATCCGCATTATCATCTGCCACTCATTAGCTATTTGCCGCGTTGGGCGGCGGAAGCTGTGATCCGGCTCGTCGGTCGTTCCAAGCGCGGCGCTGCCTTTGGCGACCGCCAGGCGCTCGGCAGCATGCACTACTATACCTACCATGGGTTCGCGCAGCTTGCGACGCAGTATGGCTTTCAAGTCCGCGATCTGGATGCTGAGCGGGTGGCACGCGGCGGCCTCAGTCATGCCAAGCCTCGGCGTCGCAAGCTGCTGCAGTTGCTGGCCCGCTGGCGGCTGGTCGAACCACTCTATCGTTTGAATCGCGCCGTATACCAGGGCACCTACCGGCTCGCCCTCCAAAAAAGCAAATGACCATGGAGTGGTCGTCGCCCAACCATGATTAACTGCGCGTCCCGGTCACGATACTGCTGAGCCATCGCGTCGTCATTGCAGGGAACGGGCAGAACTGTTGTATTATCATGCTTGTTCATCCATACGGACGGGTTGGGTCCATGGTACAACGAGCATGAATGAGTCGAGCGTCTCGCAACCGGCTCTTGCGAATCTTACTCGCTGCCGTATCACTCTGCCGTTAGTAAGGATTGTAGACCGCATGCTCGAACGTCGTGGTCAGGTACGTCCGCTCCAGCAACGGGCGCTCAACCGTTGGCTGCTCCTGCTCTATCCTGCCGCACTCATCATCGGCTTCGCGCTGCGCTACTGGTTGTGGCGGGACCAAGCGCGTACCGGCGTCATCCTACGAGGTGATCCGGATGAATATTATCGTGGGGCTGTCCATTTGTGGTTGAATGGAAGCTACTACGATGAGGGTCAATGGCTACGTCCACCGCTTACCTCACTCTTCTTTGCCTTGGTGTTCTGGTGCTTTGGTCCGAATCTGCCACTTGCCCTGCTCCTGCAATGTTTGCTGAGTACGGCTACGGCGCTGGTCATAGGACGAACGGCGCGTCGTATTTGGCAAAGTGAACACGTAGGCCTCGTTTCGACGTGGTGCGCGGCGTTGTACTTGCCGTTTGCCGTATATGCCGGCCAACTGTTGAGTGAAACAATCTTCATCTTGATGATTGCGCTCGCGTTCTGGCTTTTTGAACGCCTCCGCCGTCAGTCAATGCAGAATGGCTGGCTGCTGCTCGCAGGTGGTATCGTCTTTGGTGCGGCTATCCTGGCGCGTCCTGTAGGGTTATATGCTACGCCACTGCTTGGAATATGGGCCTATCTTGAGTTGCGTGAGTGGAGGGCGGCTGTGCGTGCTACCGCACTGCTTAGTTTAGGTTGTGCACTGATTATCGCACCCTGGAGCGTCCGTAATTACTTTGTGTATCACCAAGTGGTGCTAGTTGATACTAATGGAGGTGTCTCTTTTTGGTTCGGTACCCTCAATGATCCCGCCGATAAACATATGCAGGATGTGTGGAATACAACCTTGCCAAACTCAGCCCTCCGCCAGCAAGCAGCCCTGCGCCTTGGTTTTGAAAATATTCGCAAAGATCCTTGGAGCTATGTTAGTCACATGCGCAATAAAACTGTAGCGTTGTGGCAGCTTGATACGCGTCGCTTTGTAAGTAATGCTGTTACTGGCGTTACTACCCCCGAATCTAGCCTCCTCTTTAATGTTATAAGCGATGGCGAGTACATTTGTGTGATGCTGCTCGCCATTTTGGCTCTTGTCCTGACGTATCCTGACGAGCGGAACCGGGCGTTGCTCCTGTGGCCTCTCTATGGCACTTTGCTCAGCGCTTTGACACTCGGCCATCAGCGGCTGCGATTGCCGCTCATGGTCGCCCCGCTTATCTATGCGGCCTTCCCCCTCGCACATCCTGGGCTGGTTGCCCGGCGTTTCCGATACTTGTCCCGACCTAGGTATATGGCGCTCGCCGTCAGTATGCTCGCCTTCGGTTTGTTGATCGCATCAACGGTGTATATTCCATTCATTGCTGCGGAGTTGCGTGCACTGGGCGGGGGTGAAGCAGCACTGCGGGCTGCTGAAGGGCGTGACCCAAATAACTTCTTGTTTCCATTGCGCTTAGGGAACATCTTGGCCTCGCACGGCGACAGCGCCGCAGCAAGTACAGCGTACACACGAAGTGCAGCACTCAATGCACGAAATGTTGAGGCCCAAGTCGCGCTTTTACAGTTGGCGCGTGCCCAGGGAGACACCCGTGCAATGGAGCAGGCGCGTCTCACGCTTGATGC
The DNA here is from genome assembly GCA_013821605.1 of Herpetosiphonaceae bacterium. GTDB lineage: Bacteria > Chloroflexota > Chloroflexia > Chloroflexales > Kallotenuaceae > JACDGP01. Next base: position 5,365 of record JACDGP010000156.1, on the reverse strand, counting down.
GATTGGGTTTGATAATAATCTGACTTATCACTGGGCCTGGCAGCATACGCCATATGCATTGGGTCCCGGATTATCCATTGGCACGCCGGCAGCGATTGGTGCGATAGATGGCTTTTCCCGCATCTTTACGCAGGATGGCACCATGTGGCGTTATACCACCCTTCCTCAAGCGTTTATTCGACTTCAGCCACAAGGTGAAACCAATGTTCTGCTCCGGGTACGGACCAGCCGTCACCCGGTCCCGCTGCAGCTGTTCGTCAATGGGCGGGAAGCATGGAGTGGTATAGTTAGCATCTGGCAAACGATCACTGTACCGTCTTCCACTACTGGGCCGAACCCGGTCATTATCGAGCTACGCTCACCAGTCGCTGTAGCAAGCCCCGTAGATCCATATCCCTATGGCGTCGCGGTCGAGATCATGACGCCTAGGTGATAGGCAGATAAGACGAGGGCTGTATTCCTCCTCGTGGGCTAGCCGCAGCCCAGGGTACGGCGGTACCTCTGGTATAATGTGTGCCCAATGAACGCCAAACAAGTAAGTATTGCTGTTCCCAGAGCGTTGCACATCGCGCGTCTACCAGGCTGGTGCCATCGTGATATATATGCGGTGATCGGTATCATAGGCCTGGCACTGGTGGGATTAATTGTTGCCTTTGGATCGACTGCAACCCTTAATTGGAGTACTCTAGGCAAGACGCAGGACGTTACAGCCCGTGAGCCACTCTTTTTGCAGCATTTTTATGACCAGGAGCTGTCGAATAGCAAGGTCAGTGCGGGGTACCGCTGGTCGAAGCGTCAAAGCCTTATTTCATTTCCCGGTTTAGGCCTGGGATGGTGGCAAACAACATTGGTGTTAAGTGGGCAGCGGCCAGCCAGCTCACCGTCGACCGCAATCCTCAAGACCACGGGGCAAGATATAACCCTTCTGTTAACCAATACCGCGCGCCACTACAATGTCTTACTGCCTGCTACCCGTGGCAATCTCATCATTAACCTTGCAAGTCCAGGTTTTGTGCCGCATCAGCTTGATCCTCAGAATGTGGATGCCCGTCGACTAGGTGTCGCCTTGCACGACATGTCAGTAGCACCGGCCTGGGTAAGTTGGCTACCCCCTCCGACAATGTCCTGGCTTGTCATTGTGACATTGCTCCTGAGCTATACCGCCCTACGAGTTACTGGTTTACGAGCATCATGGGCAATCGCTGTGCCGCTCGCAATGCTGTTGCTGTTGCTGGTTGGTTTGCAGCAACAACGGCTGGTTATGGGTCCCTACCTTCCGCGTCTATTTGTTACAGGGTTGGTAGGTGTATTGCTTATTGCAGTTGTCCGTTTGATTGCCCCCCGCCTATTTCGTGTAGGTGGTGTTAAGCTTAGTCCCCCTGCTTTGACGGGCCTGTTGTTGATTATATACGTCGGCTACCTGCTCAAAGCTAGTGGTCTTGTATGGCCATCCTTTCTGCCGATCGACATTGAATGGCATATGGAAAAGACGCGCCGGATATTGGCAGGTCGTCTTGCCGAGTTATGGCGGGCGGATAGTCCCTTTCATCAGTCAGTCATGCCTACGTTGTGGGGTTCGGACAAGCCTGTCATTCCTTACACGCCGTTTTATCATATGTTCTCAACGATTTGGGCGATCTTACCCTGGCGGCTTGAAACCTCTGCGAATATCTTTAGCGCTGTCATTGACTCGCTCCGTCCATTATTCATCTGCTTCATGGTCCTCAAGTTCGGGTTTCGCGAGCGGGCAGCTATTGTGGGCGGGCTCGTATACACACTGATCCCGGCGACCTTTTTGTTGCATGCCTGGGGTAATACGCCCACAACGAATGGCATGTGGTGGTCTCTTCTGGCGATTACACTGCTCGTCGGATGCTGGGAGCACCTAACTGAGCAGCGTTGGTCATGGCTGATCCTTCTACTGATCTTAACGGCGACGATGCTGTTCTATGCGGTGACAGCTGTATTTACGACCTTGCTGTTTATGGGGGTGATCATTGGCTTGTATCTTGTTCGGCTCCCGCGCCAAGCCTGGCCAATTGCCCTGATCCTAGCTCTCGCCGTTATCGTGAGTACCGGCATCTATTACTGGCAGTTCATCGGACCAATTTTGGTTCGCACCATTCCCCACTTTACCAGTTCTATTGAGCAAGGTGGCAAAGACCTCGGTGTTACCCCGCTCTCGTGGCCGATGTATCTGTGGAAGTACGTGTATCTGCTTGACATCTACGGCATGTATCTGCCACTCACGCTAGGGATTGCCGGATGGTGGCTGGGGATCCGGAAGCTAGGGACAAAATCATTATTTACTCCGCTGATGACAAGCTGGATGGTCATTGCTATTTTATTTTGGCTGGTCGGCTTTCGGGTAGATATGGTTGATAAGCAGTTGTTCTGGCTGATGCCCTGGATGGCGATTGGGACCGGCATCATTGTCGACTGGCTGCTCGCGCAGCACCGTGTCGCCCGTTGGGCGCTCCCGCTCTTGCTCTTAGGTGCATTGTATCTTGGCAGCGATACCCTCTACTTCTGGTTGTTCCGCATCCACCACAACCAGAACTTTACCAGTTGGTATCAATTACTGCGGCAGGTCTTATGAGGAGCGGTAGCTGCGCTGCGCGGCGCGCTAGATGCGCGGCTGCGTGTGCTTGGCTGCGAGCATGTTGCCTCCCGTTACAGCGGCGCTGGTATGCTAGGATGCTCGAACTTGCCCTGATCAAGGAGCATTAAGTAGTGCATCCAACTACATCTGGCCCATCCCTGAGTGAACGGGTCGCGGGTGCCATCTTTTGGAATACGGTCACCTTCCCGCTCAAGGTTGCGATAAAGTTCTTGGCGTCGCTCGTCATTGCGTGGGTTTTGTCACGTGAACAATATGGTCTATTTCAAGCGGCAGTTGGTTCATTAGTAGCGACAATTTGGACGACCACCGGCTTGGGTATCAGCGCCTCCATCCTGAAATTTGTCCCCGAAGTAATGCAACGGCAAGGTACGGTGGGCGTATCCCGTTTTCTCAGGCAGCTGTTTGGGCTGCGGCTTGGGTTATTATTCCTGGTAGTTGGGCTGCTAAATCTAGAAAGTGGCATCGTTATTACGCGCTTCCACTTGGGCCCGTTGGGTCTGTTTTTGCTGCGTGCAGGCAGTGTAATCGTCGTGATGCGAGCGGTAACTGATACCTGTAGCCGTGTACTGACCGCGTACTTTAAGCAAAAAACGACGAACACCTTAGACATTATTTCGGCACTCGTCCAACCGCTATTGATTTTACTGTTGGTGCCAGGCGGCCTGGGCTTCGGCTTGGGAATACGCGGTGCCGTCTTTGCACTGCTCATTGGCTCGCTGATTGACCTGGCACTGGCCCTGTATGCGCTGCGACATGCACTAAGGCAGTTGCCAACTGTCACAGGTGAGTGGCAACTGGTCCCACACATGTGGCGACGTTTCACTACCAGTTCATTAATCAATTACGTGATGGATCAGAGTGTTTTGATCACCTCTCCTGACTTTGTCGCTTTATTACTGCTGTGGTTTGCTCGACCAGGCGACTTAGCCGACATTGAAGTTGGCTGGAATCAGGTGATCATTTTGCTTGGGTACCTAGTACTCCCACTGAATGGCATCTATGTCCCGATGTTCAGCGAGATTTTTGTCCGGCACGAGGAGCATAAACTTCCAGGAGCTTATGCAACGCTGACGAGGACACTATTGCTTGCCACGGTGCCGCCTGGGATTGGCTGGATTATGCTAGCACCACAGGTTTTTACCGTGCTACGGCTTGCGAGTAAATATCCGCACGCGGCTGCCACCGCTCAGGTGCTTACCTTCTTCCTTTTTGCTGAGTCGATCGTGGTAGTACCACACGTAATCTTGATGGTGTATGAGCGCTACCGCGTGGTAATGGCCTCACGCCTGTTGACAGTACTCGGTATACCCCTGATCTGGTTGGCGGTACGTGGCAGTTCACCGGTCGTGGTAGCCCTCACGATTGGAGCCTTACGTTGTGGTAGCCGTCTGGTGCTTACACCATATGCTAGTCGAGCCTTCAAACTCCAGTTTCCCTGGCGCTTTGGGTTGCGTCTGCTGGTCCCATCCGCCGCATTTGCACTGGTATTAACTGGCTTAAGTAGCGTTTTGCAAGTCTCTGCGAAACAATTGCCTTGGATAAACGTGCTGTATCTGGCAGTACTTGTGCTCACAGGCCTGATCGTATTTATGGTCGGTTTCAAAGCCTTGGGCGGACTCGATCCAGCCGATCGAAAGCGGTTAGCGGCTATGCGTATCCCGCTTGGTCGTTTAATGCTACGGTATTTATAAAAGGAAGCTCATGACCGACTATGTTCGCCTCCCCGGTCTCCGGTGTGTACGCTATGAGGTAGCCTTGAATGGCTGGCGTATTCTCAAACATACCGTTAACGATTTCAGTTTGTGGCGGCTGATCGAATATCCGTGGGTAACGAAACAACTGCAGCTCAAACCTGGTGATCTGGTGTTTGATATCGGCACTGGCACTTCTTCATATCCCCATATGCTCGCCCGTGAAGGGGTCAATGTCGTCGTGCTTGAGCTAGAACACGAGCGCGTACGCTGGCAACAGCAAAAATATGACACGAAGGGCCGCAGAGGGGATGGTATGGTGTACCCTGTCGTTGCCGATGCAACTGCGCTACCACTTCCAGATGGCACCGTACAGCATATAAGTGCAATTTCGTCGCTTGAGCATATTCCAGATGACCATGCCGTCGGGCATGAAATCGGACGTGTACTTGCTGAAAATGGCATAGTGATCATTACCATTCCCTATACCCGAAGCGAACGGACGCATTTTTTCGAGGCGATCAAGCCCTTTCGTCAAGTCGAACGTAATGCCTTTGTACAAGAGGGTAAGCTCGGTTCATTCTTTCGATTCTACAACGATCAGGATATTATCGAAACGTACGTTGAGCCTGCACATGCCCAGGTCACTGCATGGCGGGGCTTTGGACGCCGCGTTCTCAACGGGATGTATCACGAAACGAGGTGCAATCGTTACTGGCGGCGCTGGGTACTTAAAGACTGGCTCCTGGCCCAGATCGTTCATCCACTTGAAGAACGATTTGGAACTGCCACAGAGCCGCTCTACGTCATGTTCAAAATGGAACCATGCTTGAAAGACCAGGGGCTGTAGACCATGATCAAACAGTATTGATGAGGATTTTATATTTCATCCCCAGTTATGCTCCTGGATTACTAGGCAATCGAATCCATGCGGAGGTGATCGAGGCATGGCAGACACGTGGTGTCGCATCTGAAGTACTTACGCTGACGCCGGGCATGCGCCAGCTGGTAACGGAAGAGCAGGAGGGCGTCATTGTCCATCGCTTGCCCA
>JACDGP010000155.1 GCA_013821605.1 Herpetosiphonaceae bacterium | reverse complement strand
CCCTGGACGATTGCTGCGGCGGCGGCACATCCGAAGGCGATCTTGTGTGAGAAGCCGATGGCCGACACACTGGGACGAGCCGAGCAGATGATCATTGCGTGCGAACGCAACGGCGTCAAACTGGCGGTCTCGCATCAGCGACGGTTCATCCCGGCCTACACCCTGGCGCGCAAACTAATCGCGGAGGGTGCGATCGGCACGGTACGGACCATTCAGAGCTTTGCCGCAGACGGGCTCCCCAACTACAGCACCCATCAGGCCGATATGTATCGTTACTTGCTCAGCGACGATGAGTGCGACTGGGTCATGGGCAACGTTGAGCGCAAGACCGACCGCTATGAGCGGAGCACGCGGATCGAGGACTGTGCGGTGGGCGTCTTTCACTTCGCAGGCGGGGCAGTGGCCCTGTTATTAAGCGACGTGACCGCGACCGTCTATCAGGGAGCGTTGATCTATGGAACGGATGGAATGATCACCCTGACTACCCGCAATCTACAGTTGCTTAATCGGGATACGGGCGGCACATGGCAACTGCACGAGCCGGATGGAAAGTTCCATACGGTGGCAGAGCGTGGAGATGAGATCGAGTGGTATGAGGCACCCGCCGCACAAGCAGAAGCACTGGCCGATTGGATCGAGGGCAAGGCTACGTCCTTCCGGGGTGAGGCAGCGAATGGGGTTAAGGCGCTGCAGATGGTGCACGGGGTGTATGAGTCGGCACGGCGGCACGAAAAGGTGCTGCTACCGATGGAGACACGCTATAACCCGCTGGATTTGATGATTGAGTCCGGGCATCTGGCACCGGAGCGGCCTGGACCGTTCGACATTCGTGCCCGGTTGCTACGTGGTGAGCGCATGGCTTCGGACGTAGAAAAACCAGAAGGCAGTGGGTAGTACGAAGGCTAATCAAGGAGCCTGGACCATGGCCGACAGAGGCGACGTTACAACAATCGTTTACGTTGGTACGTACACGCAGACGCTGCCACATGTCGATGGCAAGGCTGCGGGCATCTATGTGTATCGCCTTGATCGCACGAGCGGGGAACTCCATCATCTGCATACCACCGAGGGCGTGAGCAACCCCTCGTTTGTGGCGGTCGAGCCGCACCACCGGTACCTGTTTGCTGTAGAGGAAGTCGGCGAATACGAGGGTCAGCCTGGCGGCATGGTGTGCGGGTTTGTGATCGATCCGCGTACGTATGGCTTGACGCCGATCAATCGCCAAAGGACGCAGGGTGCCTACCCTTGTTATGTGAGCGTCGATCAGAGCGGACGATGGCTGCTGGTTGCGAATCATGGGGGTGGTAGCGTCAGCGTGCTGCCGATCAGTAAGGGCGGCGTATTGGGTCAGGTGACGAGCGTTATCCAGCATCAGGGGACGCCGGAGCACAAACAGCCGGCCCATCCGCACTCGATCATCGCGGACCCCAGCAATCGCTTTGTGCTCGTTGCCGATGCCGGCCTTGATCGGATCTATGTCTACCAGCTGGATCTGGAGGGAGGCGTGCTCACGCCCAATGCGACACCGTGGCTTGCACTGCGATCCGGCACCGGGCCACGTCACCTCGTGTTCGATCCCGATGGGCGCTACCTGTATTGCATCAACGAGACGGCTTCTAGCATCGGCGTGTTCTCGTATGACGTGGACCAGGGCATATTGCGTGAGATCCAAACGGTGAGTAGTCTACCAGAAGGCTTTGCTGGACGGAACGCCGGTGCCGACGTTCATAGCGACCCGACGGGCCGCTGGCTGTACGGTTCCAACCGAGGAGATGACAGCATCGCCATCTTTATCGTCGATGGTGCGACAGGGACTCTCCAGGCCACAGGGCATCGATCGACGGGAGGACGCATACCGCGTGGGTTTGCCATCGATCCAGCCGGGAGGCTGCTCCTGGCGGCCAATCAAAACAGCGACACGGTCGTCACGTTTTGGATCGATCCGACTAGCGGCGGCTTGACACGGGGCGGGGGCAGTACGAGTATCCCGACGCCGGTCTGCCTGTGCATCGCCGATTTCGCGGATATGGATGCTGCCAGATGAAATAGAGGGCCGCAGGGATTTCTTCACGACCCATCATGATTGCTCTGGGTGGCCGCTAAGCGCTCCTGCATGATTTGCCACATGCGATCTGCTATACCGTCCCAGCTATGTTCAGCCAGCACCGGAAGTTCGCGCTCAATGCGGGCTTGGCGTTCCGCAGGAGCTTCGCGGAGGGCAGCTTCGACGGCGGCGATGAATGCGGGTAGGCCATCGGCGAGACGAACCAAGCTGCCATAGGAACGGACAACGTCGGGCACTAGGGTTGAGACGATGGGTGCATGACCCGCCATATACTCCAATGTCTTGGTGGGGCTGATATAGCGCGTCGCGTCATTCATGGCAAAGGGCATGGTAGCGACATCGAAGCTCTTGAGATACGCCGGCAAGTCATTATACGAGCGCTGACCCAGGTAGCGAATGTTCGGCAACTGCGGCAGATCAGAAGGCTCGATCTTGGCAGTCGGTCCAACAAAAATCCATTGCCACTGCGGGCGGGCCTCGGCTACGGCGCCGATCAGTTCCCAATCAAGGCGCTCATCGAGGACGCCAAAATAGCCTAAGCGGGGATGCGGGAGATCGGCAACATCGGCAGGCTCGGTCGTATTGGGATCAAGTGCTTGCCGGTAATGGTCGAGATCGACACCCGAAGGGAAGCAAAAGACGCGCGGGTGGCGATCCTTGCGGGCCTCGTATAAGGATCGACCACCGGTAAAGACGATGTCGGAGATATCCATCAGTTGTTGCTCACGCTGGCGGAGATCGGCCGGGGCACCACGGAACTGAGCCAGTTCATCCATCGCATCATGTACGATCAGGCGGGCACCGGCTTGTTCGGCCAGATAGACCATCATGGGCGTGTATTCCCAAATAATGGGCTGCGGGCCGGCTTGCTGGAGGATCTGATCGAAGAGCCGGCTAAAGATCGCTCGATAGCTATTGTCTGGCGTATCAAGAAGCTCTTCGGGAACGAGCGGACGTATGACTCGGACCCGCGGTAGACCCGGTCGTTCTTCAAGCCATGCTTCATGGACACCCGGCCATTCACCGATCCAAGGCTCTTCAACGAAAATAACAGGAAGATATTGCGCCAGGCGCGACATGAGATGGTGTGGACGCTGCCAGACATGATCCCAGCGTAGATGCGACAAACAAATCAGGGCAGTTTCCACAAAAAGCTCCACGATCCGGTAGTTTGAACACTACCACATTGCTACTACGCCAGATTGTTAAGCTAGAGGCTAGGGCGCGTCTAGCAGGTGCTCAAAGAGCGCTTGCCATTGCGGCACCACAACCTCGACGCTGAACTGCTGCCGGACGGAGGCGGCGAGTGCTTGACCCAAGCGTTGACGTTCGGAAGCATCGGCAAGCAAATTATAGACCACTGTAGCAGCTGTGACCGGATCGTGGTAAGGCACAAAGACGCCCGATACGCCGTCTTCTATTTGCTCGATTGTCCCATTATCACGGGTGGCAACAACGGGCAAGGCAGCCAGTCCCGCTTCGCTAATGACGTGCGGCATCCCTTCACCGCATGCCAACCAGACGAGCAGATCGAGGCCGCTCAGGAGGCGTACAACATCAGCGCGATCTCCGAGGAACCGGACGCGGTCGTCTAAACCGCCGGCTGTAACCTCGGCGCGTAGTTGGGCAGCATATTCTGGAAAGAACGCGTCGGGGCCACCGATAATGACAAATCGAGCGCGCGGCTCTCGTGGTGCCAGCAGGGTTGCCAGCGCGATGAAATCTTCGACGCGCTTTTTCGGATCGAGCCGTCCGACCCAGCCTACCAGGAGCGTGTCGTCGTCCACACCCAACTCCTGACGGACGAGTTGACGCTGCCGGGGATCGAACTCGGCAGGGTCGACCATACTTGGAATTTCAAGGGCACGCTCGGGAGGCAACAGCAGCGCAGCGGCATCGCGAATCGTACGGCAGACACCAACATAGTAGGTTGTGTGATGTTTGAGAGTCATGGTCACCTCACGTACGATGCCGCCGTGCTCGATTAACGGCGGAGGTGATGCAACCAGATCAAGAGCCAGATGAATATCAGGGACGCCTTGCGAGGCGACAATAACGTCGGGGCGCTCGCGCTCGATCCACCGAGCCAGATAGGCGATGGTGTCTTCGTAAGACAGTTCATAGGGGGTGGTATCTACCGTGACGCCCAGTTGCCGCAACTGGTCATGCGTCTGCGCGGGCATGAGCGGATTGCGGAAACATGGAATCACCGTGAGGCGGTAGCGATCGCGCGGCAGATGAGTCGCCAGCAGGCGCACTTCGGTCTCCTCGCCGCCGACGACGAGCCAGGCAAAAACCCACAGAATGTGCATACCTGCTACTCGTTCACGGCGAAGACCGCTTGGAGCACATGCCGCCGACGTTCGGACAGCTCGGCGATCAAGGGAGCGGCGTCTTCCAGCGGGAGCACATCGGTGACGAGATGCTGACGAATCGCTGCACCGTGGCTGTGGAGCAGATCGAGGGTGGCGTCGGCTAGACGGCCTTTATGCCACTCGTGGCTTAGGCCACGCGGTACACGGTTGATTTGCGCGCAAACAATCCGTAGACCATTGTGGTGAAACTCTTCGCCTAAGCGCAGGTTGGACATACCGCCCTGGTAAAACGAGAGGTCAACCACCGTACCTTGGGGACGCAAGCACTGAAGCGCCTCATGGAGCGCATTGTCTTGAGCCCGGCACTGAAAAACAACATCCGCACCACGTTCGCTGTCGTGCCAGCGGCTTTTACACCAGCGCCAGGCCGGTGTTTCATGCGTGTTGATCGGTAAGAGGTCTAGACCAGCTGCAGCATGAAGGCGTTCGGGCGTAGCATCGGCTACGGCGACCTCGCGGGCACCGAGCGTTTTGGCAAATAAGCCAGTTAGGAGTCCGACTACTCCGCCACCCATGATCAGCACGTGCTTGTCGCGAATACCTGCACCTAAGGCCGGTACGATCGGTCCCAGAAAGTCGGCATCCGCGTGCAAGATGCCGTTCGCACAAATCGGACCCATCTGCGTTACGTAAATCCCAAGCAGTGGGTCCAGGTCGCGTGGCAGCACGCGAAAGAAATCCCAGAAGGCATTGGCCGTGTGGCCCGTTTTATGGCCGTAGGTCATGGCGACAACATCGCCTTCCTGCACCGCCGGTGTGCGGGAGGCCACACAGCGACCAACCTCCATGTAGCCTACGAACGAGACCGGGAACTGCGTCGATGCTTGCTCGGACTTGAACAAACCGAGGGCTTCATCCCACTGACTATGCAGGTATGGATTGGTGCCTTTGTAAAAGGTGAGTTCGGTACCGGCTGACAAGCCGGTATACAACGTCGCGAGGCGAAATTGTCCCTGGCCCAGTGGACCTTCTTCATACTCAATCAGCCCGACCTCACCTCGGTTTGGAAAGCCGAGGCTCCATACTTTAAAGTGCTCGGACGGTTCGGGGTTGGCTGCGTGCCAGGGGGCACGTTCATTCTTCGTCATTGAGCTGCCTCAACCGCTAAGGCCTGACCCTCGGCTGCAGAGCGGGTCGCCAGGGTAGTGATGCGATGCGTTTTCAAGGCTTCGGCATAGGTTGCACGAATGGCGGAGGGATCGCCCGAGCGGACAGCATCTAAGAAGGTGCGAGCTTCGCGCACAAACGGATCGCCTTGCGCTAAGTGTTCTTGCTTTGATTCTGGCCCGTCGGCAATATAGACACGGAACTCGCGCAGTTCAATGCCGAGCCCCTCGCCAAATAGATGCAGGCCGATACGATAGGGATAATCGAGCAAGCAGGTAGAGGCGAGTTGAGCGACCGCACCGGTACGAAACGTTAAAGTGGCGGTGCTCACATCGGCAATATCCGAGTCAGGAAAAGCAGCACGGTCGATGTTGCTCCCGGTGCCATAGACCGTCGTTACGTCACCGATCAAGTAGCGTGCTAGATCGAAGATGTGGGTCGTCTGCTCGACCTGCTGACCGCCGGATTGAGCCTGTTTGGGCCACCAGTTCACCGGCGGTGTGGAATCCATCCAATACCCGAGCGCGAGGCGAGCAGGACGGTTTTGTAGCAGTTCCTGGGCGCGCTCGACGATATCAAGATAGCGCCAGTGATAACCGACGGCTGTGATCAGACCAGATTGGCTGACGCTCTGAGATAGCGCCTGTGCGGCTTCCCAGGTGGTGGCCAATGGCTTCTCCACGAAGAAAGGCAGCTTGTGGGCTACGGCGTAGGCTTCGGGCTCACCGTGCACAAAGGGCGGAACACAAATCCACAAGGCCTCCGGGTGCTCACGCTCGATCATCTCTTGATAATCACGGTAGGCGTGACAACCATAACGCGTGGCATATGCTTGTGCGCGCTCCAGGGCCACGTCAGCAACGCCCACGATCCGGACATCATCCATCTCCCGCAGATTATTTAAGTGACGGCCTGAGATATTACCTGCGCCGATACAGGCGACGGTTATGGTCATACTGTTACTCCTGTGCGCTGCTCCGCAGCGAAATGTTGGGGCAATGGATAGCGGTCTACTGCATAGTCACCAAGCACTTCATCGTACAGATCCATCGTCGCAGCGGCCATATGTTGTGCAGTATAACGACTGCGAATCAATGAGGGTCCGGCGCGCCCGAGCCATGTGCGCAGCGTGGCGTGTCGCAACAGACGTAACATGGACTGCGCAAGAGCAGGGCTATCAACGGGTGGCGATAGCAGACCTGTGACTTCGTGCTCAACAATGTCGATCACGCCAGCGACGGCGGTGCCGATGACCGGTGTCCCTAGCGCGAGGGCCTCTAGAGCGACGAGTGGCAGCCCTTCAAAGCGTGACGGCATGAGGACAGCAGTTGCGGCGGTTAGGAGTGCCGGCACATATGAGCAGTGATCGAGCCAGGTGATCGCAGCATCAACGCCTAACTCTCTGCTCAGCCGCTTGAGTTGAAAGCTCTGACAGCCTTCACCAACGAGCACAAAGCACGCATCAGGTCGCTCTGCCAACACCTGAGGCAGCGCAAAAAGTAGCACGTCGAAGCCTTTTTGAGCTTCTAGGCGACCAATCGATACAAACAAGGGCGTATGTGATGGCAGTGCTAGCCGGTCCCAGACGGCAGCCACCTCTGCCAGTGATGGTGACGAGGGGATGTTGATCCCATTTAAAACCGTCCGGACCTTCTCATGGGGAACGCCATGTTGGATAAAGCTACGATATGCTGATTCGGAGACCGTAACGAGACGGGCCAGCTTGCTGATCACGAACCGGTGCTCTAAGCGTTCATCTGGATCGGTAAGCACATAGGGCAAGTGTTCGGTACGGATCGATGGAATACCGGCGCGCCGCGCGGCCCAAGTGCCCCAGTTGCCTTCCCAGCCGACGCCCGCATGGATGTGGACCAGATCGAATGCTTGTGCCTGGAGATAGGCAACCAACGCATTGAAATCACGGCCCTCCTTGCAGACAGTGAGCAGGACGGCTGGAATTCCTAAAGCTTGAACTCGCTGGTAGAAATAGGAGTGTTTCAGCTTACGGGGTAGCACAAGATGTGGGATGTAGCGTTGTGAATCAAGGTGCTGCATCTGATTCAACATCACTGTACCCATGCCACTTGGGCATTCTGAGTCGGTGAAGAACAGGATTTTCGCGGGCACCTCCACCTCCACATGGCAAACCAAGACCATTCCTGGTCATGAGTCAAACGAATAACAGCGCGCGGCTATTATGGGAGCCAATGCTAAGGAGCAAGATGTGGACCAGAACGACAGAAAAAAGCCCGGCTCGCGACTATGACGAGCCGGGTACCGGAAGTAGCAGCCTCATCGCTATAATGCTTGGACCTCGTCGCTCACGTGTTCATGGGCATGGTATGACGAGCGAACAAGCGGCCCTGACTCGACCCGCTTAAAGCCACGCTTGAGACCCTCGGCTTTGAGCAGGGCAAATTCTTCCGGCGTGTAATAGCGATCCAGCGGCCAATAGGCCTGGGTCGGCGGCAAGTATTGACCGATGGTTAGGACGTCGACGTCTACGCTACGGAGGGCGTCTAGCACGTCGATGACTTCGGGGATTGTCTCACCAGCACCAACCATTAATCCGCTTTTGGTGCGTAAGTTGGGATCGAACGCGCGTGCACGACCCAGGAGTTTGATAGACTGATCGAAGGTCGCCTTGGGCCGGAAGCGGGGAAAAACGCGGCGCACGGTCTCAATATTATGGTTGAGCACGTCCGGGCGAGCTTGCAACACCTTTTCCAATGCGAGTGCATCACCCATAAAGTCGGGGATGAGCACTTCGATGGTACAGCCAGGCACGTATTCACGAATCAAGCGGATGGACTCGGCAAAAATATGGGCACCACCATCGGGCAGATCATCGCGGTTGACCGAGGTCATGACGACATGGCGCAGCTTCAAATGCTCAACCGAGCGTGCTACTCGTTCGGGCTCTTGCTCGTCGAGGGCTTTGGGCTTGCCTTTGGCGATGGCACAGTAGCGACAGCCGCGCGTGCAGGTATCCCCAAGGAGCAGAAAGGTAGCCGTGCGAAAGTTCCAGCACTCGCCAATGTTGGGACAGCGAGCTTCTTCGCAGACGGTATGCAGCCCTTGCTCACGCATCAGGGTAAGAACATCCTCGTAGTTTTCACCACCGGGCGCGCGCACCTTAAGCCAGGGTGGACGCGGCTTGCGTGGTTTTATCGTGGGATCAATTAGCATAATTTCGGTCATAACACTCTATCCTTGTCGCCCGATATACTGCTCAAATACTTGATCGAAGGCTTGCACGAAACGCACCTTCACCTCGTCCATCGCTACCGGGTGACCCAGTAACTGAGCCAATGACGTTACACCTCGGTCGCGAATACCACAGGGCACGATCTTGTCGAAGTACCGCAGGTCGGTGTTAACGTTCAACGCACAGCCATGGCGGGTGATGCCATGCACATCAACTTTCGCTCCGATGGCCGCTACCTTCGTGTCGCCCGCCCATGCTCCAGTATACCCGCGAATGCGTTCGGCGGTAAGGTCATAACTCGTGCAGAGCTCGATCAGCACTGCTTCTAACAAGCGTAGGTACTGTACGATGCCGACGTCATAGCCTTTGAGCCAGAGAATTGGGTAAACGACCAGTTGCCCAGGGCCATGATAGGTTATGTCACCGCCACGATCAACATCAAGCACCGGAATCGCTTGCGCTGCAAGTTCGGACTGTGGTACCAGGAGATGCTCACGCTTGCCACGCGAACCGAGCGTGTAGGTATGAGGGTGTTCTAGCAGCAACAGGGTATCGGGGATATCCCCCGCAGCACGCCGAGTCGCCAACTGTTTTTGTAGCTGCCAGGCGTCAACATAGGGCACGATCCCTAGATCGACGATGTCGCACAGCCCAGATCCCACTTCGCGACCTAGCATTCGATGGTCATGGGAACGAGTTTGCCGTGCTGGAGCCAAGGCGGGTCGCCCGATGGCACACGTGCGCCACGCGGCGCAGGTTCACTCCCAGCCCAGTCAAGGTAGGATTGATCAAGGGCACCGTTGTAATAGGTGTGTACCACTTGATTATGCGTGACACGGTTGACCGCGTCCCAGACCTCATTATCATCGGCCGAGTGGACGACTAACATGCCGCGCTGCGGGTATTCATCGTCTTCGGTGGGAGGAATCACAAAGGCTAACCACTCGTTCGGATAGCGCGCTTCGACGGCAGCAATCCATTCAAGCTGGCCTTTGTCTTCGATGCCGGTATACGGGCAGCCACAATCACAATCGGTACCACATGATCCTGTGCCACAGATGGTGCCGGCTTTGCTGCCGCCGTGTGCGGCGCTGGTGAGCTTGATCATTACAGCCATAGATGTTTACTTTATCGTGAGGCCATTGGTTGGCGCGAAAACTTGGTTCCGGCGTATGATACCTTAAAGTGTACCAACGCACCGTGCTATGATTCGTAACTGTTGAAAGGGATACTGATGGCGATCACCCTGCGCGACCTGCGCGGCCTGGAAGGACCGAACCTGTATTATGGTCAACCCTGTGTTAAGTTTGAGCTGTGGGCAGACCGTGATATTCGGCGCAGCATCGCGGATACGATTAAAACGTGGGCGCAGTCGATCGGCATTGTGATCGGAGCCCTGCAACAGGATGTGGTGCCGAGCGAGGGTGGTTTCGTGATCACCACGACGTTTTTGACACCCTTTCCGACCGTTGGCGAAAAGATGTGTGAGGGAGTGCTCGGCGACTTGCAAGCCGCCGAAGCAGGCGACGAAGAGTACTCGCACGACGAGCTCGTGTGGGAGGTCATGGGCGAGCGCAAACGCGAAGAGCCGAGCATGAAAGTTCTACAACTGCATGCCGAAGCACGCGCACACGGCCTACCAGTGCTGCTACGCGATGATGGAAAACTGATGATCGGGACCGGGAAACGCGGGTTTATCTTCGACCCGGCGCTGATAGGGTTGGGCATAGAACCGGAGGTGCCGTGGGAAACATTGGGTCGTATTCCGCTGGTCGCCGTGACCGGCACCAACGGCAAGACGACAACCGTGCGCTTGATATCACATATTCTGGCGAGCACCGGGTTGCTTGTAGGGAGGACAGATACGGACGGCGTGTACATCGGCGCGGAGCAGGTTGAAGAAGGAGATTGGGCCGGTTTTGGCGGCGCACGGCGCGTTATGACCGACCCACAGGTTGACGTAGCTGTGTTGGAAACGTCACGCGGCGGTATTTTACGGCGCGGCTTAGCTTTCAGTAAAAGTGATGTAAGCGTGATCACCAACGTGTCCGACGATCATCTGCATGAGCTAGGTGTCGAAACCCGCGAAGAGATGGCCCGCGTTAAAGGGGTCATCACGCTGGTGGTCGAGCCCGAGGGGTATATTGTCCTGAATGCCGACGACCCGCTGGTTTGGGAGTTGCGTGAGTACATGGTGGGGCAAGTGATTGCATTTACACGCCGACCACAGGATAGCGTCATTCAGGAGCATCAGGCCACCGGCGGTGGGGTGGTAGCCAGCGATGGCGAAGATGTTGTGATCGATGTGGGCGTGGTCCATGCCCGGCTGCCGCTGCGCGACATACCACTCACGGTTGGTGGAGCAGCGCTTCATAATGTGGAAAACGTACTTGCAGCGACAGCAGCATCCATTGCCCTTGGCATCAGCAGCGATGAGATCAAGGCAGCACTTCTGACCTTCGGCACACAGCCCGAGCAAAACCCGGGTCGTCTTAACCTCTTTCGTAAAGGCGATCAGGTCGTCGTGTTAGATTATGCCCATAATGAGGCGAGTCTCACCGCCCTCCTTGCATTAGGGGAGCGACTTCGCCGGGAGGGCGGGAGTCGTCTCATCATTATCGGGGGTGGACCGGGAGATCGGCCTGACGAGCAAATTCGCAAGCAAGGCATGCTGGCGGGACAGAGCGGTGATCTATTGTTCCTCCATGAAGAAGAACGCTATCTCCGTGGCAGGCAATTGGGTCAGATTCCCGAGCTGTACCGTAGCGGGGCAATCGCAGGCGGCATGCGACCTGAACTCATCAGCATGTTCCCAGATGAACTGACCGCGCTCAGGGCAGCGCTACAACAGGCACGGCAGGGGGATGTAATCCTTGCGGCTGCGCATGCCAGACGAGCAGAGATGCTTGCGGCGCTCCAAGCGTGGCAAGCCAGCGAAGCGGCTAGCGGTACGACGGCATAAGCGAGATACAGGGATGATGCATGAAGATAACTCCTAACGAACGCCAAATCTATGCGCGGGGCATGAAAGCGAAGTATGCGCGCTATATCTGTGCCTTTGTGGCGGTGATAGGGCCGTTATTCCTATCACCGGTCATCGTCTCTAACCCCATCATCTGGGTGGCGTGGGGCGTTGTTTGGTTAATGCTCGCGAAGCTGTGGTCGGAGCGGTGGCAGGTCTACCAATTGCTGCAGAAGTATGATCAGCATATCGAAGCGCTGGAGCGAGCAGCGGCACGAACGAATGGCCGGTTGGATTAAAGGCAGTTCTTATGCGGGCGTCAGCGCGTCCAAACCTGAATTCTGTACGCTAAGGTTTGAAGAGTTGTTCCACCGTTGGATTGGTGAAGCCTGCCTACTTGACCCGACCACGGTTGTAGACCGCTCGTGCCCAGAGGTACCCGCCCAGGGTGAGGCCGATGCACCAGGCGATGGCGAGGACCAGGCTGTTTCTGATCGGCGTGCCTAGCAGCAGCCCCCGCAGTGTGTCGATGACGGGGGTGAAGGGCTGATACTCAGCGAACCAGCGTACCGCAACTGGCATCGAGTCCGGGCGGACAAACGCACTGCTGGTGAACGCCAGGAGTTGGAAGATGAGGGAGAGGCTATTAGCTCCTGCGGGCGTTTTGCCTACTAAGCCGAACGCTACCGA
>JACDGP010000253.1 GCA_013821605.1 Herpetosiphonaceae bacterium | reverse complement strand
CACGTCGACCGGCGCGCCATTCGCTTGCACCGGTGTCAAGGTCAGGCGCGCGCGTGCCCAATCCTGCAGGGTCCAACTCGCAGTGTTGTCAACGCGTGGCGGTCGACCATAGCTCCGACCAACGCTGTTCAAATTGCTCGCATCCACGAGCGCCGCACCGACGGCCTTCGCAGGAAGCACCAAGCCGAAGACCACTGGAGCCAGCAACAGGCCATACACGGTCATGCGCTTGGCAAGTGGTACCGGCGTGTGCTCGTATCTTTGTGTCGCCCGGACAGCACGAATCACGATCAACACCCCCCCGGTCATCGTGAGCAGGGGAATATAGCGCGGATGGACATACAGCACCAACTGGTTAGTCAAGAGCTTGCGCAGCAACAGCCACCCAATGACCATCAGCAGGTAGCCATCACATTCGGCAATCCAGTTGTTTGGCAGTGGCATTCATTCGTTCACCGTACCGATGCGGAGCAGCAGCCCCTGCGGAATAAACGTTTGCATCGTCGCTGCTAGGAACGCACCCATCACCAACCAACGGCTCATATCAACGAGCTCTTCGGCAGTATGCCGGAGCACGCCGCGCAGTGAGCGGTCGGGTGCATGATCTGGGCAGGCGCAGGCGGGACCGGCCGCCGTAAGGCGGGTCGCAAGCAGCGTCTGCTGGCGTGGAAGCCAGGCCAGAAGCACGGCGACGGCCAGCGCGATGAGTAAGGTCAGACCGACGCGGCTGCCGACGATCAACCAGTCGCCGTTGAAGGCGACGTAGGTCGAAACAATGACGATCGGGTTGATGACCGGGGCTGCCAGCAAAAAGCCCACGCCAAACGGCAGCGGCGCGCCTTTT
The DNA here is from genome assembly GCA_013821605.1 of Herpetosiphonaceae bacterium. GTDB lineage: Bacteria > Chloroflexota > Chloroflexia > Chloroflexales > Kallotenuaceae > JACDGP01. Next base: position 1,732 of record JACDGP010000253.1, on the reverse strand, counting down.
TGCAACAAGCGCCGAGTCGTCGGCACGGTACCACATTCACAAACCGGGAAGAGCAAGCCAAGCAAGGTGCCGGTCAGCGCCGCCAGGAGTGGCCGTTTGGGAACAATGCGCTGAATCAGCTGGTCACTCACGAATAAGGCAATCAGCGACGAAAGGAGCACCCCCCCGACCACGAACGGCAGAGCTTCCAGGAACAGGCTCAAAAAGATCGTGATCAGCCCCTGGACTCTCATACTCAATCCAGTCAAGGTGGGTGGTAGGGCGATCCCACTGCCGAGCCACAAGAGCGTGGCAATGAGGAGGTAGACCCCTACACCTGGCACAATACTCCATGGACGAGGTCGGGGTTGCGATGTTGATAGCGGTATAGACGCTACGCGCATAGCGATACCTGCGATGCTAAGCGACAAATGGAGCTTAGACTTCAACGGTAGCGGGGAACATCTTCCTCGTCAATAGCGGCGAGATGACAATTGAATGTGAAAACGTACCACGCTTCGCTAATGAAGGATAGTATGACGTTCCCTCAACGCTCGCTCGTGTAGACCCGCACGCCGCTCTGTGGCTGAACGGAGCGACCTATCAGCAGCAAGAGCCGGGTCAGGACATACGCTCCAAAGGCCAAGGAGGTGATAAAGAAACTGACCGGATACGGTACATAAAAGGCAATCGTCAAGCCGCCCCAGGTAAAGAGCAATGCGAGCAAGGCTGACAGCAGGATGCCAACCGGCGGACGTGCGGTCAGTCGTTCAGCAATGGCTGCTGGTGTGACGAGCAGGGCAAAGATCAGCAAGACTCCCACCACTTGCACCGCTGCTGAAACCGCCAGCGCCAGAATCAACATGAAGGCGATCGATAGGAAGCGCGTCGGGACCCCACGCGCCTCGGCCACATCCTCATCCAGTGAAGCAAACAAAAGCGGGCGGTACATCGCGGCCAGCGCGGTGAGCGTTATCAGCCCGCCAACCAGTGTCACAACCACATCGCGCTGGCTAATTCCCAGGATCTCGCCGAACAAGAGGGCGTAGGCTTCCGTCGCATAGCCTTTGTACAGCGAGAGAAACAGGACGCCCAGGCCGAGCGTCCAGGCCAGGATGATCCCGATCACGACGTCGCGCCCAAAGATCCGCTTCCCCAACGCACCGATGGCTGCCCCACTACCGAGTGTGAAGGCCAACAAGCCGACGACGGGGCTGAGGCCCAGGGCGACGGCCCCGGTGGCCCCAGCGAAGCCAATATGGGCCAGCGAATGGCCGGCAAAGGAAACATTACGCAGGACCACAAAGTAGCCTACCACGCCGGCCACCACGGCAACGATCGTCCCCGCTACATACGCGTGCTGCATGAAGTCGTACTGGAAGATCGTGTGCCAGTCCTCGGCCAGATTCCAGGAGAAGAGGGGCGGCTGGGATGGCGCACCAAAGATTATGCCAAGACCTGTGAATAAAATGATGAATAGCATAGCGCTCATTCCTGCACCATTAACCGATCAATCACCATGTTCGTGGACCGGTTCACTTTCCAGCCCGACCACCACGACGCGCCCATGGCTATCCCGGAGCACCTCAACCGGTGTATCATAGAGCTGTGACAGGCAATCTGTCGTAATAATCTCTGCGGTTTTGCCGATCATCACGCGTCCGCCGGCTACATACAAAACGCGATCAACCACTGATATGAGCGGATTAACATCGTGGGCGACCAACAGCACGGTAATACCATAAATGCGGGC